>CAZRFB010000524.1:0-3506 GCA_964599185.1 uncultured Rhodobacterales bacterium
GTCAGACGCGCCGCTCGACCATCATCTGCTTGATCTCGGCGATCGCCTTGGCCGGGTTCAGGCCCTTGGGGCAGGTCTTGGTGCAGTTCATGATGGTGTGGCAGCGGTAGAGCTTGAACGGATCCTCCAGCGCGTCGAGCCGCTCGCCGGTGGCCTCGTCGCGACTGTCCACCAGCCAGCGCCGGGCGTGCAGCAGGGCGGCGGGTCCGAGGTAGCGGTCGCCGTTCCACCAGTAACTGGGGCAGGAGGTGGAGCAGCAGGCGCACATCACGCACTCATAAAGCCCGTCGAGCTTCTTGCGGTCCTCGACCGACTGGCGCCATTCGGTTCCCGGCGTCGCGGTCTTGGTCTCCAGCCACGGCTGGACCGAGGCGTGCTGGGCGTAGAAATGCGTCAGATCGGGCACCAGATCCTTGATCACCGGCATGTGCGGCAACGGATAGATCTTCACGTCGCCCTTGATCTCGTCGATGCCCTTCAGGCAGGCGAGCGTGTTCAGCCCGTCGATGTTCATCGCGCAGGAGCCGCAGATCCCCTCACGGCAGGAGCGGCGGAAGGTCAGCGTCGGGTCGATCTCGTTCTTGATCTTGATGATCGCGTCCAGAACCATCGGCCCGCACTGCGCCAGATCGACGTAATAGGTGTCCACGCGCGGGTTGTCGCCGGTCTCGGGATCCCATCGATAGATGCGGAACGCGCGCGCGTCCTTGGCGCCCTCCGGCTTTGGCCAAGTCTTGCCGGTGACGATGCGGGAGTTCTTGGGAAGGGTGAATTCAACCATGGCTCAGCTCTCCGCCTCCGGGCGTGTTTCGTTCGTGTGGATCACAGCCGACTGCATCACGTCCAGCCGCTGCTCCAGCCCTTCGATCTTGACGTGGAGCACCGCAAGCTCCTCGCGCAGCGCGCGCAGGTGTTCGAGGATCTGGAACTCGATGTCGGGATACGCAGGCATCAATAGACCCGCTTTTTCGGCGCGATCTTCGCGAGTTCGATGCCGTTTGACAGCGGCTGCGTGTGCACCGGGCGGTCGCCCAGCGTGACGTGGCCGGTCTCGGCGATCCACGCCAGCGAGTGCTTGCGCCATTCCGCGTCGTTGCGGTCGGGAAAATCCTCGCGCGCGTGCGCGCCCCGGCTCTCGGTGCGCGCCTCGGCGGCGTGGACGGTGGCGATGGCGTTGGCGATCAGGTTCTCGTACTCCAGCGTCTCCATCAGGTCGGAGTTCCAGATCAGCGAGCGGTCGGTCACCTTGATGTCGGCGCCCTCCTGCCAGATGGCGCTGATCCGGCGACAGCCCGACTGCAGCGACTCCGCTGTGCGGAACACCGCCGCGTCCTCCTGCATCGCGTGCTGCATCTTGTCGCGAAGCTGCGCGGTCGGCGCGCCGCCGTTCGCGTGGCGCAGCCGGTCGAAGCGCGTCATCGCCTTGTCGAGCGCGTTGGCGTCGAGATCGGGCGCCGATGCCCCCTTCTCCACCACCTGACCGGCGCGGATCGAAGCGGCGCGGCCCAGCACCACCAGGTCGATCAGCGAGTTGGCGCCGAGGCGGTTGGCGCCGTGCAGGCTGGCGCAGGCCGCCTCGCCCACCGCCATCAGGCCGGGCACGGTGGCGTCGGGGTCGTCCTCGGTGGGGCGGATCACCTCGCCCCAATAGTTCGTCGGGATGCCGCCCATGTTGTAGTGCACCGTCGGCAGCACCGGGATCGGCGCCTTGGTGACATCGACGCCGGCGAACACCCGCGCGCTCTCGGAGATGCCGGGCAGACGCTCATGCAGCATCTCGGGCGGCAGGTGGTTGAGGTGCAGGTGGATGTGGTCCTTCTTCGGCCCCACGCCGCGCCCTTCGCGAATCTCGATGGTCATGCAGCGGCTGACCACGTCGCGCGACGCCAGATCCTTGAAGGTCGGCGCATAGCGCTCCATGAACCGCTCGCCCTCGGAGTTGGTCAGATAGCCGCCCTCGCCGCGCGCGCCCTCGGTGATCAGGCAGCCCGCGCCGTAGATGCCGGTGGGGTGAAACTGCACGAACTCCATGTCCTGCAACGGCAATCCGGCGCGCGACACCAACCCGCCGCCGTCGCCGGTACAGGTGTGCGCCGAGGTGGCGGAGAAATAGGCGCGGCCGTAGCCGCCGGTCGCCAGCACCACCATCTTGGCGCGGAAGCGGTGGATCTTGCCGCTCTCCAGATCCCACGTCACCAGACCTGTGCAGCGGCCGTCGTCGCTCATGATCAGGTCGGTGGCGAAGTGCTCGATGAAAAACTCGGCGCCCTGCTTCAGCGACTGGCCGTAGAGGGTGTGCAGCATGGCGTGGCCGGTGCGGTCGGCGGCGGCGCAGACGCGCTGAACCGGCACGCCCTCGCCGTATTCGGTGGTGTGGCCGCCGAACGGACGCTGATAGATGCGCCCGTCCTCGGTGCGCGAGAACGGCACGCCATAGTGCTCAAGCTCATAGACCGCCTTGGGCGCCTCGCGCGCGACATACTCCATGGTGTCGGTGTCGCCGAGCCAGTCCGAGCCCTTCACGGTGTCGAACATGTGCCACTGCCACGAGTCCGGCCCCATGTTGCCCAGGCTGGCCGCGATGCCGCCCTGCGCTGCGACCGTGTGGCTGCGGGTCGGAAACACCTTGGTCACGCAAGCCGTGCGCAGCCCCTGCTCCGCCATGCCCAGCGTCGCGCGCAGGCCCGAGCCGCCCGCGCCGACAACCACCACGTCATAGGCGTGATCTTCGTAATCGTATGAAGCCATTGTTCCCGTTCCCGTTCAGGCGCCGAGCGCGATTTTCGCGACGCCGAACACGCCCGCCAACCCCATCACCGCGCAGAAGCCCATGTTCGCCATCAGCAGACCGGTGCGCCACGCCTTGTCGTGGACATAGTCCTCGATCACCACCTGCAATCCCATCTGGAGGTGGCGAAACGTCACAACCAGCAGCAGGATCAGCACGATGGCGTTCCACGGGTTGGCGTAGGTCGCCAGCACCGCCGCGTGGTCCGACCCGATCGCGCCGCCCAGCGGCAGAATGGCGAGGATCACCAGCGGGATCATCGCCACCGCGCTCAGGCGCTGGCTCCACCAGTGCCCTACGCCATCCTTGGCGGACCCCATGCCCAGAACGCGGCTCATCGGCGTGCGATACATGATCAGCCTCCTCAGACCAGCGCGACGGTCAGCGCCGTCAGCACGACGGCGGCCACCACCACCAGCTTGCCCGATTTCTCGGCCTCGGGCAGTTCAAGCCCATAGCCCGCGTCCCAGGCCAGATGCCGCACGCCGTTGCCGAAGTGATACCAGAGCGCGAAGGTCGAACCCAGCAGCACCAGATCGCCGATCCACGAGGTCATGAGCCCGTCCACCACCGCGAAATATTCCGGGGAGGTCGCCGCCGCCAGCAGCCACCACGCCACCAGCGTCGCCCCCAGCGCCAGCGCGACGCCGGTGATGCGGTGGCTGATCGACAGCACCATGGTCCATTCGGGCTTATAGACCGAAAGATGCGGCGACAG
>CAZRFB010000525.1:0-2635 GCA_964599185.1 uncultured Rhodobacterales bacterium
CACGCCGATCAGCGGGATCTGGAAGCGGCGGGTATGGGCGACGATGTCGTGCAGCTCCGCCGTCTCGCCGGAGTTGGACAGCACCAGCGCCACGTCGGCGCGCGTCAGCATCCCCAGATCGCCGTGGCTGGCCTCGGCGGGGTGGACGAACTGCGCCGGGGTGCCGGTGGAGGCGAAGGTGGCGGCGATCTTGCGCCCCACATGCCCCGACTTGCCCATCCCCGAGACGATCACGCGGCCGGTGGCGGAGAGGATCATGTCCACCGCCTGCGCGAAACGCTCGTCGAGCGCATCGGCCAGCAGGCCCAGCGCCTCGGCCTCCAGCCGCACCACGCGCCGCCCCGCCGCCAGCATCGCGGCGGCGTCCGGCTCGGCGATGCGGGCGACATGGGGCATCGCGAGGCTCCTTCAGTGGGCGAAAATGTCGATCTCCGGCCAGCCGGCCAGGTCCAGCGCCGCGCGGTCGGGCAGAAAGCGGAAACAGGCGTCGGCGATCTCGGTGCGGCCCTCGCGCGCCAGCATGTCGGCCAGCTCGGCGCGCAGCCGGTGCAGATACAGCACGTCCGAGGCCGCATAGGATTCCTGCGCCTGGCTCAGCTTCGCCGCGCCCCAGTCGGAGGTCTGCTGCGTCTTGGAGATGTCCACGCCCAGAAGGTCGTGGCACAGGTATTTAAGCCCGTGCCGGTCGGTGAAGGTGCGCGTCAGCTTCGAGGCGATCTTGGTGCACCACACGGGCCGCGCCAGCACGCCGAACCGGTGCGCCATCACCGCGATGTCGAAGCGCCCGAAGTGAAACAGCTTGAGCACGGCGGGATTGGCCAACATCGCCGCGAGATTCGGCGCCGACTTCTGGCCCTGCGCGATGCGCACCAGATGCGCGTCGCCGTCGCCCGCCGACAGCTGCACAAGACAAAGCCGGTCGCGATGCGCGACAAGCCCCATGGTCTCGGTGTCGATCGCCACCACCGGACCCAGGTCCAGCCCGTCGGGCAGATCGCCCTCATGCACAGTGATCATCGCGCCGCCTTGTCGCCGCCATCGGCGTGGGGTGGTGCCCAGGAGAAGACTCGAACTTCCACTTCCTTACGGAAACCAGCACCTGAAGCTGGCGCGTCTACCAATTCCGCCACCTGGGCGCATCAACTTCAAACCGAAGCGTCTGCGGTGCGCGTTCCTATTGCCGCCTGCGCGGGTTGTCAACGGCCTCCGGCGGGCGTTTTCGCGCGGGCGGCGCGGCGCCTTGGCTGTTGGCGTTTTGCGCCGCGAGGGACTATCTGTCTCGCGACGCCGCGCAGAGCCCGGAGAGCAGCATGACCAGCACCCCCATCGAATCCGCCCCCATCGTCACGATCTTCGGCGGATCGGGCTTTGTCGGGCGCTATGTGGCGCAGGCCATGGCGCGGCGCGGCTGGCGGGTGCGGGTGGCGGTGCGGCGGCCCAACGAGGCGCTGTTCGTCAAGCCCTACGGCGTGGTGGGCCAGGTCGTCCCCATCCAGGCCAACATCCGCGACGAGGCGTCGTGCCGCCGCGCGGTGGAGGGCGCGACGGCGGTGGTCTATTGCGTCGGCGTGCTGTTCGAGAGCGGGCGCAACACCTTCTCCGCCACCCAGGCCGAGGGGCCGGGCATGGTGGCGCGGCTGGCGGCGCAGGCGGGCGCGGCGCGCTTTGCGCTGGTGTCGGCCATCGGCGCCGACGCGGCCTCGCCTTCGGTCTATGCGCGCACCAAGGCGGCGGGCGAGGCGGGCGTGCGCGCGGCGTTTCCCGGCGCGGTGATCCTGCGGCCCTCCATCGTGTTCGGGCCCGAGGACCAGTTCTTCAACCGCTTCGCCGCCATGGCGCGGCTGTCGCCGGTGATCCCGGTGGTGGGCGCAGCGACGCGGTTCCAGTCGGTCTATGTGGACGATGTGGCGCAGGCGGTGGCCAAGGCCTGCGTCGGCGAGGCCGAGGCGGGCGCGACCTATGAGCTGGGCGGGCCGCGCGCGGCGAGCTTTCGCGAACTGCTGGAGCTGATGCTGAAGGTGATCCGCCGCAAGCGGCTGATCGTGGAGGTGCCGATGCCGATCGCGCGGCTGCAGGGGCGGCTTCTGGCCCCGCTGGCCTCGATCGGGATCGACCCGCCGCTGACGCGCGACCAGGTGCTGCTGCTGGCGCGCGACAACGTGGTGGCCGAGGGCGCGAAGGGCTTCGCCGATCTTGGCGTCGCGCCGACGGCGATGGAGGCGGTGCTCGAGAGCTATCTCTACGTCTATCGCCGCTACGGCCAGTATGCGCCCATCGGCGAGGCCGAGTGAGCGCGCTCAGCTGACGACGCGCGCCACCACAACCAGCACGATGGCGCCGATGGCCGAGACGACGATCTGATTGACCAGCGGCGCGCCGAGGTTGATCGACACGCCGAGCGCGGGCAGCAGGAACCCGCCGACCACCGATCCCAGCAGCCCCCACACGATATATTTCAGCAAACCGCCGCCGCCGACGACAAGGCTGGCGAGCCAGCCCGCCACCAGACCGATGGCGAGGGTCGCAAGCAGACCGGTGAGAGAGATGTTCATGGGCGCTCCTGCATCCTGTCGCCGCATCCTGCGCCGATCCGGCGCGGATGGCGAGGGGGCCGCTCAGGCGTAGGCGAACCACA
>CAZRFB010000526.1:0-8441 GCA_964599185.1 uncultured Rhodobacterales bacterium
TTCAGGCCCGCTGCGCTTGCCCGCAGGTATGGTCGAGGATGCCGTCGTCGGCGAAATTCGCCGCATGATCCGCGCGCCCGAGATCGTGGCCCGAACGATCAAAGCCCTTCGCGAGGAGAGGCCGACCGTCGATGAGAAGGCAGTCGTGAAAGCGCTCGGCGAGTTCGATCAGCTTTGGGCGGCGCTCTATCCGGCGGAGCAGACCCGCATCGTCCATCTTCTGGTGGAGCGGGTGACCGTCGGCGAAGGCGGCATCGCCGTCGATTTGCGCAATGAGGGGCTGGGCTCGGTTCTCAGGGACATGATGGCACCCCGCCAGACGGAGGCCTGCGCATGACCGGTTCAACGGAGACCATCCGGGTCGTCATCCCGCTGACGATCCGCAAACGCAACGGGCGGCCGAAGATCTTGCCGCCCGACAATCTGACTTCTCGGGATGACCGTTCACAAGACCCCCATGTGCTACGCGCAATCGCCCGCGCCTGGAACTGGCGGCGGCAGCTGGAGACCGGCGACGCCTCCACCATCCAGGACATCGCCGCGGCCGAGAAGGTCTCCGACCGGTTCGTGAGCCGAATGATGCGGCTCGCCTATCTGTCGCCGGAACTGCTCGAACACCTCGTCATTCGGCGCGTGCCGCCAGCGCTTTCGCTGAACGACCTCGTTGCGGTTGCAGATCGGCCATGGGCGGAGCAGATGGATATGGTTTTCGAACGGAGCCCGTCAGACGGAAAAGAACTTAGGCATGGGGGCTAATGCCTGCCGCTGAATATCACTTCGAGCCTTTTACACATCCAATCGAATGCTTCGTGGGCCATCATGCGGGTTGGCATCTCTGTGCCTGGGTCAAAAATGGCTTTCAGCATGTATGTTGCGTTCTCCAGTCCGGGGCTTCGGGCGCCCATATTGAAGTGGGCAACTGCATCCCGAAACCGCAGTATCGCTCCGGGGTGATCAGATCCTTGACCTTTCGCCTGCTCGTGGAGGAACAGCCACGCTAGGGCGACTGAGACTGCGAGAACCCTGAACTCACGTTGTAAGCCGTTCCCCGCATCATCGAGGACCCACATAGTAGCAAAGGCATCGGCCTGATACTCTTGACCTACCTTCATAGAGGCTGGGATTAGGTGCGAGTGGCCGTGATGAACGTGAGCGATCTCGTGAAGCAAGATCCAACTAAGTGCACCAAAAAATAGATTGTTGATCCTGCCTTCTATGGAGTCGAGGTCCGCGCCGGGCTTTGGCTCGCACATATTTTCCGGCCAAGCTTCGTCTGCATGAAATAGCCTTCGAGCATATTCCAGATATGCCTGTAGCGCGACATCGCCGGTGACGGGTCCGCGACATCGCTGGTGACGAGTCGGCGGTGACGAGGTGAGAGTGCTGCGCAGTGGTCAGTGAGATCAAGATGCGATGTCGCTGGGCGCGATTTGTTTCTGGTCAGGTCTCCTTTTCAGTTTCGCTGGCGGTGACGGGATCAATGTCGCGCACGGTGTCGCTGATCGATGTCGCGGCAGCGAGGGCCGCGCGTCGGCGGTAGCTTTCGACGTTCATCTCGAGGATGGTCGCGTGGTGGACGAGCCTATCGATGGCGGCGACGGTCATGGCCTTGTCGGGGAAGACGGCGTCCCATCCGCTGAAGGGTTGGTTGGCGGTGATCATGATGGACCGGCGCTCGTAGCGGGCGGAGATCAGCTCGAAGAGGACGGAGGTCTCGGCCTGATCCTTCCGGGCGTAGGACAGGTCATCGAGGATCAGCAGGTCGAAGCGGTCGAGCCTTGCGATCTCCTGAGCGAGGTTGAGCGCCTGCCGGGCGGCTTGCAGGCGCTGGACGATGTCGGTGGTGCGGGTGAAGAGCACCCTGTATCCGCGGCGGACGAGTTCATGGCCGAGGCCTGCCGCGGCGTGGCTCTTTCCGGCGCCAGGCGGGCCGAAGGCCAGCAAGTTGTGGCCGCTGCCGAGCCAGGCATCGCCTTCGGCGAGGGCCATGATCCGGGCTTTCCCGAGGGAGGGCACGAGCGCGAAGTCGAAGGTGTCGAGGGTCTTGCCGGGGGGCAGGCGCGCCTCGGCGAGGTGCCGCTGGATGCGGCGCTGCTCGCGCTCGGCGAGCTCCAGCTCAGCGAGCGCGGCGAGCAGGCGGGCGGCGGGCCAGCCTTCCTTGTCGGCCCTGGCGCAGAAGTCGGGCCACAGCCTGCCGACGGTGGGCAGGCGCAGGGCGGTGAGCAGCGTGGGCAGCTTGGCGGTGTCGACGGTGATGGTCATGCGGCGGCTCCCTGCGCCGCGATCAGGGCGTCATAGCTGGCTGCGGCGGGTATCGTGACGTGGACGTCCCGTTGCTCGGGCGCGGGCCGCTGGAAGCGTCTTGTCAGCGCCTTCAGGTCCGGCAGGGCGCCATCGTCGAGGATGGCGGTGAGGGCGCTGGCGAGATCGGCTTCGCAGGCCTCGTCATGGGCGAGCCAGAGCAGGCCGACCATGAGGCGGCAGGCTATGGCGCGGGGTATGGCTGCCTCCAGCGCCTCCCAGCATCGGCGGTACTCTGTGCGTGGGAAAAGGCGATCACGATAGACCAGGTTGGCCAGCGCCTGCGGCTTGGTGCGCAGGCTGTGGATGACATGGTGGTAGTTGACGACATGGGCGTGACCGCCGCGTCCGCCGTCGGGGGCGCGGCCGCGCGGCAGGGTCTCGACGCACCTGCCGGCGAGAAACAGCTCTACCCGGTCGTCATGGAGCCGCGCGCGCAGGTGATGGCCGATCAGCCGGGAGGGGACGGTGTAGAACACCTTGCGCAAGGTGAAGCCGCCCGAGGATGTGACCCGGACCGTGGCCTCGTCGAAGTCGCAGCTGCGCCGGGGCGGCAGGGGCCGCAGATGCGCCGCCTCGATGCGCAGGGCCTCGCGTCGCCGCGCGTTGTGACGGCTGACGGTCAGCGCGATGAAAGCCCGCCAGTCGTCGAGGGTGTCGAAGGCGCGCGATCCGCGCAGCTGGAGGGCCTGGTCGAGCCGCGTCTTGAGATGGCCGTGTCGGCTTTCGATCGAACCGTTCTCATGGGCGACGCCGCGATTGTTGCGCGTCGGCTCCATGCCGTAGTCGGCGCACAGGGCCTCGTAGCGCACGCGCGTGTCCTCGCGAGCGTCACGTTCGAGATTGGCGAAAGCGGCGGCGAGGCTGTCGGTGCGGTGCTCGTCCGGGACGCCGCCGAGCTGCCAGAGGGCGTTCTGGAGTCCGGCCGACAGGGCGGCGAAGCTCTCGCCGCCGAGGACCACCTCACCGTGCTCCCAGCCCGAATAGACCAGGGTGAAGTGGTAGATCAGGTGCGCGAGCGGCTGCCCGGCGATAGTCACCGCTAGGTCGCGCGCGTCGAAGAAATCGGACATGCCCTGCCGCCCCGGCGGGTGGTTCTGGCGGAAGATCACCTCTCGCTCCTCCCCGTGCACAGCGCTCCACAGCCGCATCCGGCGCTCCAGGGTCCGTCGCGCTGGCATCAGGTCCCGCTCTGGGCGCCGACGCTGCATCTCCTCCAAAACGGTGATCGGCTTCAGGCCGGGCGTGGCGCGCAAGAGGGGCACGATCTCCTCGTCCCAAAGTCCGGCAAGCGGGTCGGGCTTGCCGCCGCCATGACGGCGGTCACGGGCTCGTTCCGAAGGCGGACGCGGATCCTTCTCGGCGCGATGGCCGGTGCTGGCGCTGAAGCCGGCCATGGCGGCGGCGGTCGTTTGCGGGTGTTTCTGGCGAAGGGTCATGTAAAGCCTGTGCTGTTGGTCGTTGATGGGTCGGCCGGGCATCCGATCCTCTTCCTGATCGTCGAAGATCGAACCACCCTGACCGCCGTCGCCGCCAACAGCACGGGCAAAACCCGCGCCCGAGTTGGGGCAAGCTACGGTCGGGCTACGCCCGACCTCCGCTTCCCCCAACTCGTCATCTGCGATGTCGCTGACCCTTCAAGTGCGATGTCGCGGAACATATGCCTGCAGGTTCATTGAGGCCCAGTGGGAGCCGATATCTATCTGCTCGCCCTTGAGTTCCACTGATCGAGCAGCACGGGACGAAAGGTCCATCACGCAAAAGGCTACAAAGCTCAAACACCATAAGCTCGCCAAGCCCGCGTACGATGCATAAACGGCTCGATCAGGAACAACAGCGTAGAAGTTTGCTTCGGTTCGGCTGTCCCGCAATTCCCATTTTTCGGTCCCGAACACCTCCTTGGCGAGAGCTTGTGCTTTCTCCGGTGCGATATTGATGGGTGTGCGCTGAGCGAGTGAAAGCATCAGTCGTGTAACATCTTCAGTGGTGGCCATTCGATAATCCCCGATCTGATCTGCGATAACGAAGGCATCCCATCACCGACGTTGTTGTGCGTCTCTCACTTGTCAGGACTACGCGAAATTTCCCCGCGCTTCACGGGGAAACGCCTACTTCGCGTTCTCTGGCGGCCACGCCAGCCAGAAGATCTCCCGCTGAATTGCGTCGTTGGGCGATCCGTGAAACCCGCTGAAAACGCTGGCATTCGCGAAGCCGAACCGGACCGGACGAGGTTCGCTCGGTTAGAGACGGATGGCCGGTCAGAGACCCGAATATGGTGCTGCGCCAGTCTCTGAGGTTCGGTCGGTTCCGGCAAACCCTTTTGAAACAAAAAGAAAAAAGCTCCCATCAGGAGCCTCAGCTCGGGTTCGCTACAAGATAATGGCGGAGGGAGCGGGACGCGCAATTCCCTGCAAAGTAACATGAAGATAGATTCTTATATTGTTGTTTTTAAATCATTTATTTTGACCCAGATTCCTCGAAAGACATGATGGAAAAGCGCGCTTGTAACACACTTTGTATCACAGTTGGTGATGCATTGTCGCAGCGCCTTCGGAGCCGGCGTCGCGCTATACACCGGCGCACTCACCGCACTCCTCGACACCGGCACCCGGCAAGACCCGACCCTGCTAGAACGATGGTCGTGGACGCTACTTATCGCCGACAGCGTAAAGTGGCCTTAATTAATTGTATCCATTGGATTTTTCAGGTAAGCGGACAATTATGGAATGGTGCCTCTGTGCGCGCCGGTCCCTTCACGGTCACCGACGGCGCGTCGATGAGGGTTGGCCGAGGATGACGATCGAAAGACGGACACTATGGTCGACGCAGGGCGAGACTGACGGGCCGAGCAACGAAAGGAGCGACGGGATGACATCAGACGCACTGCTGGCCGCCATTGCTGACGCTGAACGCGGGCCCAGCCCGACCGATCTGAAAAATGCGCCGGTTCTCAACAGATGGTGGCTCATGGCGGATGGAATTCTCCTTCGCGCGGCTGGCGATCTGAACGGGCACCCGACCATTTTCGATCCGTTCGTGACCACTTCGCCCGTTCTGGGATTCGATGCGGGCGCAGGATGGATGCGAACCCGTTCGCGCTGGTACAAACTTGGGATCCCGGATGATCGTCACGACGCGGCGATCGACGACGCCGCGCAGAGATTGCTCGCGGCAATGCGTGCCCGCGCGCGAAAAGCATACGACGGCATCCATTCCGGAGAACGCCACGCAGCATCGGGCTGATGGCGACGCTTTCAAGCGCCATAACTTCATAAGAACCAACAGCTTTCGCTGATATAGTCGGAGCAAACGAATGTCGCCCATCTTCAACGATTTTGAAGCGTCGAGTCTCGGAGAGGACTCGTGGCCGGTGGAGATCGGCGTCGCGTGGCTCGACGGCGACGCGATCATGGTCCGCTCGTCGCTGATCCGGCCACACCCGGACTGGCCCGAGTCGGCCTGGTCCCCCGAGAGCGCCCGCATCCATGCGATTGCCCGCGACGCGCCCGAGGCCGCGCCGATGGCGGAAACGGTTGCGCAGGAGTATGCGGCGCTTCTCACGAGCCCCCATCTCGTTCTCGCTGACGCGCCTGCCTATGATGGGCGATGGTGGCGTCGGCTTGCGGCGCTGCTCGACCCGACGCCGGATGTGACCATCAGGGATTTTGAAGTGGCGGCATTCGCAATGTTCAGTGAGAGCCCGCATGCGCTGGTCTGGGTATACGCTGGCGCTGGTGGGCTCGCTGGGGCTGTCGCACACGCTGCTGCGGCGCGGGCATCCGCGCATCGACGTGGCGTTCGGGCTGTTTCCCGCGCGGACGCGGGCTGCGCTGCATGTGCTGGCGCTGGCGACGATGAGCGGGTTCGCGCTGTTCATGACCGCGCACGCGCTTGGCGAATTCGGGCAGGCGCTGCGCTTCAGCGCCGTCGCCAACACGCCATTGCAGACGCCGCTCTGGATTCCGCAGGGGATGTGGGTGCTTGGGACCGGATTTTTCGCACTGACTGCGGCGATCCTGACCATCCATGGCGCGCTGCTGCTGCGCGCAGACCCGGCGCGCGTCTCGTCGCTCTACGGCCCCGTGACCGTCGAGGACGAGGTGCGCGACTACACCGGCGCCGCGCCGGAAGGGAAGGTCTGATCCATGATCGGCATCGAAGGCGCCGCGCTGGGCTTCGGCCTGCTGCTCATCCTGCTGGCCCTGGGCCTGCACATCGCGACCGCGCTGATCGCCGTCGCGGCGCTGGGGTCGTGGTGGTTCTTTGGCGACGCCATGTTCCGCCCCTTCGGCGTGATGATGTGGGGCGTGCTCAACAACTTCCTGCTGGTCGCGATTGCGCTGTTCGTCTTCATGGGCGAAGTGCTGGTGCGCGGCGGCGTGACCGAGCGGATGTATCTTGCGCTGTCGATGTGGCTCAATCGGCTGCCGGGCGGGCTGCTGCACACCAACATCGCCGCATCGACCGTGTTCGCGTCGATCTCCGGCTCATCCGTCGCCACCGCCGCCACCATCGGAACGGTGGCTTTCCCGACCTTCCGCCAGCGCGGCTACAGCGAGCGCTGGGTGGCCGGCACGGTCGCGAGCGGCGCGACGCTGGGTATTCTGATCCCGCCGAGCATCAACCTCATCATCTACGGCGCCATCACCAACACCTCGATCGGCGCGCTGTTCGCCGCCGGGGTGCTGCCCGGTCTGATGCTCGCGACGCTGTTCATGGGCGCGATCGTGCTGTGGTGCGCGCTCGATCCGTCGATCGCCGGACGCCCCGAGCCGACGGCGCCCTGGGCGGAGCGCCGCGCGCGTCTGAAGGACCTTCTGCCGCCGCTGGGGATCTTCTTTCTGGTGATGTGCTCGATCTACGCCGGCTGGGCGACGCCGACCGAGGCCGCCGCAGTCGGCGTGGTCGCGGCGCTGGCGCTGGTGGGCGCGGCGGGCGGGTTGAGCCTGCGGCTGCTGAAGGAGGCGCTGCTGGCCACGGTCTCGACCACGGCGATGACGCTGCTGATCCTCGTCGCCGCGTTCTACCTCAATTTCGTGATCGGAGTTCTCGGCGCGCCGGCGCAGATTTCGGCCTTCGTGTCGGGCTTCGACGTCCAGCCGCTGGTGATGGTTCTGCTGCTCGTGCTGCTCTACATGCTGTTGGGGTGCTTTCTGGACGCTCTGGCGATGATGATCGCGACCATTCCGATCGTTCTGCCCATCGTGCATCTGCTCGGCTATGACAGCGTCTGGTTCGGTATCTTCCTGGTGCTGATGTGCGAGCTTGCGCTGATCACCCCGCCGGTGGGCATGAACCTCTACATCGTGCAGAGCGTGCGCGGACGCGGCTCCATCGGGACGGTGATCGCGGGCGTCCTGCCCTTCGTGGGCTGCATCCTGCTTATCGTGGCGTTGATCGCCGTCTTCCCCGGCATCGTCGGCTGGCTGCCGGGTCTCGGCTGAGGCGCTCGCGCCCCGTCGCCTCTCCCCGAACTCCTGCATGGTCACGCTTCCGGCGCCGGCTGGGATGCCGCAGGCCGGCTGCGCTCGGGGCGGGGCTCAGACGGGGCGCGTCTTGTCGAGCGGCGGCGCCGACGCTTCGATGGCCGCCCTGTCCGCAGGATGGTTTCTGCGGCGGCGGCCCGTCGTGGGGTGCGGCTCGCTTTCGAACAGCGCCAGCCGTTTGCGGGCGATGCGCTCACGCTCCTGCTGCGCTTCGTCCCCTTGGAACGACAGTTGGACGAAGGCGATGTGCGCCTCCGCCGCTGCGGCCGCGCGCTCGGGGTCGCGCGCCAGGATCGCCTCTGCGATGGCCTTGTGCTGCGCCAGCAACCGGTCGCGCGCGCCCTCCCGGCCATAGAGCGCGTCGCGGTTGTAGAACACGCCCCGCATCATCAAGGCGTAGATCGACGCCATCATGTGGTTGAGCAGCGCGTTGTGCGCGGCGTCAGCGATCGCGAGATGGAATTCGACATCGATGTCCGCCTCGCGCGTCGGGTCGCTGTCCGCGTGGGCGGCCTCCATCTCGGCGATGATCCCGGTCAAAATCGCGCGGTCGGCGGCGGTGGCGCGGCTGGCGGCCAGAAACGCGGCGAAGCCTTCGCTCTCGCGCCGATACTCAAGGTAGTCGAAGAACGCTTGCGGGTGGCGGGCGAACAG
>CAZRFB010000527.1:0-3787 GCA_964599185.1 uncultured Rhodobacterales bacterium
GGCGGGCGCGCCGTGCGCCGACTGTTCAGGAGCTTAGCCCATGTCTCTCGCCCAAGGCCGTGAGTTTCTCGCCATCCCCGGCCCCTCGGTCACGCCCGACGCGGTTTTGCAGGCGATGAACCGGCCCTCGATCAACATCTACGAAGGCGAGATCGTCGAGACCACGCAGAGCATCCTGCGCGATCTGCGCAGCGTCGCGCGCACCACGGCGCGCCCGTTCATCTACATCGCCAACGGCCATGGCGCATGGGAGGCGGCGCTGACCAACACGCTATCGCGCGGCGATACCGCGCTGGTGCTGGAATCGGGCCGCTTCGCGCTGGGCTGGGGCGAGATGGCGGCGCAGATGGGCGTGAAGGTCGAGGTGCTGCACGCCGCGCCGCGCCGCGCGGTGGACCCCGACGCCGTGGAGGCGCGGCTGCGCGCCGACGCAGGCCATGCGATCAAGGCGGTGCTGGTGGTGCAGGTGGACACCGCGTCGAGCATCCACAACGACATCGCCGCGATCCGCGCCGCCATCGACGCGGCGGGCCACCCCGCGCTCTACATGGTCGATGTGATCGCCTCGCAGGGCTGCACCGCGTTCGAGATGGACGCCTGGGGCGTCGATGTGACGGTCGGCGGCGCGCAGAAGGGGCTGATGACGCCGCCGGGCCTGGGCTTTTGCTGGGCGAACGACCGTGCGCTGGCGGCCTGCCGCACGGCGGACCTGCGCACGCAATACTGGGACTGGCAGTTCCGCAGCGGCGGCGAGCAATACCAGAACTTTTGCGGCACGGCGCCGATCCACCTGCTGTTCGCGCTGCGCAAGGCGCTCGACATGCTGCTGGCCGAAGGGCTGGAGGCCGCCTGGGCGCGGCATGCCGCGCTGGCGGGCGCGGTGCGCGCCGCCGTCGGGGCGTGGAGCGCGGACGGCCCGCTCGACTTCAACGTGCTGGACCCGCGCGAGCGCGCCAATTCGGTGACCACCGTGCTGTCGGGCGACGCCGACGCCGAGGCGCTGCGCCAGTTCTGCCAGCGCGAGCTGGGGCTGGTGCTGGGTCTGGGACTGGGGCAGTTCGCCGGGCGCAGTTTTCGCATCGGCCACATGGGCTGGCTGAACGCGCCGATGGTGCTGGGGGCGCTGGGGGCGACGCAGGTCGGGCTGTCGGCCTGCGGCATCCGCCACGGCGCCGGCGCGCTGGAGGCGGCGGCGGCGCAGCTTGCCGCGCATCTGGGCGCCGCGCAAAAGCGGCAGGCCGCGTAAGGCGCGCTGGAGGCGGCGGCGGCGCGACGGGGTTGACCCCTTGGTTCTTGCGCGTAGGTTGAACGGCAAGCAACACAAGTTCGCCAGCGCCGCTGAGCGAACCGGCCAAGGAGGAGACATCCATGCGCCTCAGCGCACGATTCCCGACCGCCCTCGCCGCCGCCCTGATCGCCGCGCCGTTCTCCGTCACCACCGCCAGCGCCGCCAACGTGTCGCTTTCCTGCGGCGCCGTCGGCGCCGAGCTTGAGCTGTGCAGGCAGGGCGCCGAAGCGTGGGCCGCCAAGACCGGCAACACCGTCACCATCGTCTCGACGCCGAACTCCACCACCGAGCGGCTGGCGCTGTATCAGCAGCTTCTGGCGGCCGGGGCCAAGGATATCGACGTGTTTCAGATCGACGTGATCTGGCCTGGCATCCTCGGCGCGCATTTCATCGACCTCGCGCCCTACAGCGGCGGCGCCGAGGCGGCGCACTTTCCCGCCATCGTCGAGAACAACACCATCGGCGGCGAACTGAAGGCGATGCCGTGGTACACCGACGCGGGCGTGCTGTATTACCGCGCCGACCTGCTGGAGAAGCATGGGCGCACCCCGCCCGCCACCTGGGCGGACCTCACCGAGACCGCGCAGGCGATCCAGGACGCCGAGCGCGCCGGGGGAAACGCGGGCATGTGGGGCTATGTGTTCCAGGGCCGCGCTTATGAGGGGCTGACCTGCAACGCGCTGGAATGGATCGACAGCTTTGGCGGCGGCGAGATCGTGGACGCCAGCGGCGCCGTGACGATCAACAACCCCGCCGCCGTGCAGGCGCTCGACGCCGCCGCAGGCTGGGTCAAGACCATCACCCCCGAGGGCGTGCTGAACTACGCGGAAGAAGAGGCGCGCGGCGTGTTCCAGTCCGGCAACGCGGTGTTCATGCGCAACTGGCCCTATGCGTGGTCGCTGGCCAATTCCGACGACAGCCCGATCAAGGGCAAGGTGGGCGTGGCGCCGCTGCCCAGGGGCGGCGCCGAAGGCAAGCACACCGGCACGCTGGGCGGCTGGCAGCTTGCGGTGTCGAAATATTCCGAGCACGCAGAGGTCGCCGCCGATCTGGTGATGTACCTGACATCGCCGGAAGAACAGAAGCGCCGCGCGATCGAAGGCTCCTACAACCCCACCATCGCGGAGCTTTACAGCGACGCCGAGGTGCTGGCGGCGGCGCCGTTCTTTGGCGATCTCTACAGCACCTTCACCAGCGCGGTCGCGCGCCCCTCGCGCGTGACGGGGGAGAAATACAACCGCGTCTCGACCAGCTTCTGGAACGCGGTGCACAGCGTGATGTCGGGGCAGAGCACGGCGGAGGCGTCGCTGGCCTCGCTGGAGAGCGAGCTGAACGGCGTCAAGCGTCGCGGCTGGTGAGCCGCTGAAACCTTGGCGACGGCGCCGCGCCTGCGGCGCCGGACAATCGGGGGGACGCGCGGCCATGACCGACCGATCCGACCACGCGACCGCCTCCGGCGGCAGCGAACTGACCCGGGCCAAAGTGCGTTCGGCGCTGCTCTTTCTGGCGCCGATGCTGGTGGTGCTGTTTCTGGTGGCCGGCTGGCCGCTGATCCGCACCATCTGGTTCAGCTTCACCGACGCCTCGCTGACCAACATCGGCGAATATAATTTCATCGGTTTCGACAACTTCTACAACAGCGAGTGGGGCGGCCTGCTGAGCGATCCCGACTGGTGGCGCGCAGTGTGGAACACGCTGCGCTTTGCGGTGATCTCGGTCAGCATCGAGACCGTGCTGGGGATGATCGTGGCGCTGGCGCTGAACGTGGAGTTTCCCGGCCGCGGCTGGGTGCGCGCCGCGATCCTGATCCCCTGGGCGATCCCCACCATCGTCAGCGCCAAGATGTGGAGCTGGATGCTGCACGACCAGTTCGGGATGCTCAACGATCTGGGGATGCGGCTGGGGATGCTGGCCGAGCCGGTCGCCTGGACCGCCAGCCCCGACACCGCGATGATGGCGGTGATCATGGTCGATGTCTGGAAGACCACGCCGTTCATGGCGCTCTTGATCCTCGCCGGGCTCCAGATGCTGCCCAGCGACTGCTATGAGGCGGCGCGGGTGGACGGCATCCATCCGGTGCGGGTGTTCTTCAGGGTGACGCTGCCGCTGGTGTGGCCTGCGCTGATGGTGGCGGTGATCTTCCGCGCGCTGGACGCGCTGCGCATCTTCGACCTGATCTATGTGCTGACGTCGAACTCCAAGGACACCATGACGATGTCGGTCTATGCCCGGCAGCAACTGGTGGATTTTCAGGACGTGGGCTACGGCTCCGCCGCCTCGACGATGCTGTTTCTCATCATCGCCGGGCTGACCATCGCAACCATCACCCTCGGCAAGGTCAAGCTCGGGGGGGACGTACGATGAAAAGCTGGAGCCTGCCCGCCCGCATCGGCTTTCCCTTCCTGCTGCTGGCGATCGCGCTGTTCGCGGTGTTTCCGTTCTACTACGCCATCGTCTCCAGCCTGAAGGCGCCGACCGAGCTGTTCACCGTCAGCTATG
>CAZRFB010000528.1:0-4648 GCA_964599185.1 uncultured Rhodobacterales bacterium
CGCGACCTTCCCGCCCGAGTATCTGAAGCTGCGCGACGATCTCAACGCCGCCTTCGAGGCGCTGGAGGCGGCGCTGGGCCAGATCACCGCCAACGCCGAGACGGTGCGCGGCGCGGCGGGCGACATCTCCGCCGCCTCCGACGACCTGTCGCAGCGCACCGAGAGCCAGGCGGCGAGCCTCGAAGAGTCCGCCGCCGCCATCGAGGAGATCGCATCGACCACCCGCAAGACCGCCGACGGCGCCGCCCACGCGCGGCAGGTGGTGGCGCGGGCGAAAAGCGAGGCCGAGAGCGGCGGCGCCGTGGTGCGCGACGCGGTCGGCGCCATGAGCGAGATCGAAAGCTCGTCGGAGAAGATCGGCCAGATCATCGGCGTGATCGACGAGATCGCGTTCCAGACCAACCTGCTGGCGCTGAACGCGGGCGTCGAGGCGGCGCGGGCGGGCGAGGCGGGCCGCGGCTTCGCCGTGGTCGCCTCGGAGGTGCGCGCGCTGGCGCAGCGCTCCGCCGACGCCGCCAAGCAGATCAAGGGCCTGATCATGTCCTCCAAGGGGCAGGTCGAGCACGGCGTCAAGCTGGTCGGCGGGGCGGGCGCGGCGCTGGAGCGCATCATCGCGGGCGTCGCCGAGATCAACGCCGCCGTGGACGACATCGCCGGCAGCGCGCAGGACCAGGCGACCGGTCTGCAGGAGGTCAGCGGCGCGGTCGGCCAGATGGATCAGATCACGCAGCAGAACGCCGCGATGGTCGAGGAGGTCACCGCCTCGGTGCGCGCGCTGTCGGCGCAGACCGACGAGTTCGCCCGCCTTGTCGGCGCCTTCCGCACCCGCGCGCGTCCGGCCTCCGCCTCGGCGCCCGCGCCAAGGGCCGCGCCCGCAAAGCCCGCCGCCACCGTCACGCCGCTGCGCGCCGCCGCGCGCAAGCCCGCCGCAGCCATGCCCGCGCCCGCGCGCCGCGCCGCGCCGCCGCCGCCGCGCAAGGCGGCGGGCGGGGCCGCCGACGCCGGCTGGGAGGAGTTCTGAGATGGCGCGCGCCAAACCTTCCGCCGCATCCGCCGCCGCATCTGTCGCCGTCCCGCGCGTCTTCGCGCTGCCCGAGTCGCTCGACGCCGCCGCCGCGCCCGGCCTGCTGGACAGCCTGCGCTCGCTGCGCGGCGGCCCGGTCGAGATCAACGCGGCGCAGGTGAAGCGGCTGGGCGGCCAGTGCGCGCAAGTGCTGCTGTCGGCCGCCGCCACCTGGCGCGCCGACAAGGCCCGGCTCACCCTGATCGAGCCATCCCCCGAGCTTGCCGAGGCGCTGCGCCTGATGGGCCTGACGCCTGACAGCCTGACCGACGGAGACGCAGCCGCATGACCCAGACCGTTCTCACCGTGGACGACAGCCGCACCATGCGGGACATGCTGCGCGTGACGCTGGAGGACAGCGGCTATCGCGTGATCCAGGCCGCCGACGGCCTGCTGGGGCTGGAGGCGCTGAAGGGCGAAAAGCCCGACGTGATCGTGACCGACATCAACATGCCCAACATGGACGGCTTCGGATTCATCGAGGCGGTGCGCAGGGACAGCCGCCTCGCGGGCGTGCCGATCCTGGTGCTGACCACCGAAAGCGACGCCGCGCTGAAGAACCGCGCCCGCGCCGCCGGGGCGACCGGCTGGATCACCAAGCCGTTCGAGCAGACCCGGCTGGTGGACGTCGTGCGCCGCGTCGCGGCCTGAGGGGGAGGGTCGGATGTCGAACGACGTGCTCGCCCAGCTTCGGCAGACCTTTTTCGAGGAGTGCGACGAACAGCTCGCCGAGCTGGAGACCGGCCTGTTGCAGATGCAGGACGGCGCCACCGACAGCGAGACGGTCAACGCGGTGTTTCGCGCGGTGCATTCGGTCAAGGGCGGCGCCGGGGCGTTCAAGCTGACCACGCTGGTCAGCTTCGCCCATGTGTTCGAGACCGCGCTGGACGAGATCCGCAGCGACAGGCTGGAGGCTGGCCCCGCGCTGATGAAGGCGATGCTGCGGGCCTCCGACGTGCTCGCCGATCTGGTGAGCGCGGCGCGCAACGGCGACGACGTGGACGAGGCGCTGTGGCGCGGGCTGGCCGACGAGATCGCCGGGTTCTGCGGCAAGGAAAAGGCGCCGTCGCCCGCCGCGCCTGTGTCCGCCTCCGATCCCGCCCCCGCCGCCTTTGCGCCGCAACCGATGGCCTTTGCGCCGCAACCGATGGCGTTTGCGCCGCAGCCGATGGCGTTCACGCCGCAGCCGATGGCGGCGCCACCGGCCTTCACCCCGCAGCCGATGGCGCTGCCGTCGCTGGCGCCCGCGCCCGCCGCCGAAGACGCAAAGGCCGGCGGCGCGCTGCGCATCCTGTTCCGGCCGCGCGTCGAGCTCTACGAAAAGGCCAACGACGCGGTGGTGCTGCTGCGTGAGCTTGAGCGGCTGGGCGCGATGACCGTGACCTGCGATCTGTCGGAGGCGCCGCTGCTCGACGCGCTCGACCCGCACGGCGCCTATCTGGGCTTTGACATTCACATCGTCACCGACCGCGACGAACAGGCGGCGCGCGAGGTGTTCGAGTTCTGCGAGGAGGATTGCGACCTCGTGATCCGCCGCGAGGCCGCGCCCGCCGCTGAATCCGCGGCGCCCGCCGCTCACGCTGCGGCGGCGCCCGATCCGGCGGCGATCCTGAACGCGCTGCGCCCGGCGCCGAAAGATGCGCCCGCCGATCCGTCGGCAGCCGCGCCAGCCGCCGACCCGCCCGCCGCCGACAAGACCGCAGCCAAACCCGCCGACCCCGCCCGCGCGGCGGAGGAGGCCGCCGCCCAGCGCGCCGCCGCCACCGCGGCGCCCGCGACGATCCGCGTCGATCTCGACCGGGTGGACCGGCTGATCAACCTGGTGGGCGAACTGGTGATCAATCAGGCGATGCTGGCGCAGGCGGTGCAGGGCGCCGATGGCGCGCGCGATCCGGCGGTCTCGGGCGGGCTGGACGAGCTTGACCAGCTGACGCGCGAGATTCAGGAAAGCGTGATGGCGATCCGCGCCCAGCCGCTCAAGCCGCTGTTCCAGCGCATGAGCCGCATCGTGCGCGAAGTCGCCGACGCCACCGGCAAGAAGGTGCGGCTGGTCACCGAGGGCGAGTGGACCGAGGTGGACAAGACCGTGGTCGAGCGGCTCGCCGACCCGCTCACCCACATGATCCGCAACGCCATCGACCACGGGTTGGAGAGCCCCGCCGACCGGCTGGCCGCGGGCAAGCCCGAGGAGGGCGTGGTGCGCCTGTCCGCCGCGCACCGCTCGGGCCGCGTCGTGATCCAGATCAGCGACGACGGCGCGGGCGTGAACCGTGACAAGGTGCGCGCCATCGCCATCGGCAAGGGTCTGGTCGCCGCCGACGCCCAGCTGACCGAAAGCGAGATCGACAACCTGATCTTCCTGCCCGGCTTTTCGACCACCGAAAAGATCTCCGCCATCTCCGGGCGGGGCGTCGGCATGGATGTTGTGAAACGCTCGATCCATGCGCTGAGCGGGCGGATCTTCCTGAAATCGAAGCGTGGCCATGGCTCGGAGTTCACGCTGTCGCTGCCGCTGACGCTGGCGGTGCTCGACGGCATGGTGGTGACGGTGGACGGCCAGACGCTGGTGGCGCCGCTCAGCGCCATCGTCGAGACCATGAGCCTCGACGCAGGACGGTTGCGCGCCTTCGGCGCCAGCAACGCCGTGATCGCCGACCGCGACGGCTTCGTGCCGATCATCGACACCGCCGCCGAACTGGGCTTTCGCCCGCACCGGCGCGTGGTCGGCGGCGACAAGGGCGTGGCGCTGCTGGTCGAGAGCGAGGGCGGCGGGCGCAGCGCGCTGGTCGTCGATGCGATCCAGGACCAGCGCCAGGTCGTCATCAAGAGCCTTGAGACCAACTACGGCCGCGTGCCGGGCGTCGCCGCCGCCACCATCCTCGGCGACGGGCGCGTGGCGCTGATCCTCGACGTGGATGCGCTGGTCGCCCGCGCGCGCGGCGCCGCCTCCGAACCCCTTCTCGCAGCAGCAGGATGAACCCGATGACCGACACCAGGGACACCACCTCCGCCGCGCCCATCGAACTGGTCGCATTCCGCATCGGCGCGCAGGAATATTGCGTGGACATCATGGCGGTGCGCGAAATCAGGGGCTGGACGCCCGCCACCACCCTGCCGCACGCGCCGGCCTTCGTGCAGGGCGTCATCAACCTGCGCGGCGCGGTGCTGCCGATCGTCGATCTGTCGTCGCGGCTGGGTCTGGGCGCCGCCGCGCCCACCGAGCGGCACGTGACCATCGTGGTGCAGATCGCCGAACAGGTGGTGGGGCTGCTGGTCGATGCGGTCTCCGACATCCTGACGGTGACGCCCGAGCAGATGCGCCCCACGCCCGACGTGGCCTCCGAGACCACGCGCCAGTTCGTCAAGGGCGTGTTCGCCATGGAGGGCCGCATGATCAGCCTGATCGAGCTGGATCAGGTGCTGCCGCACGACCAGCGCGAGGCGGCGTGAGCCTCGCCTCTCCCTACGTCGCGGCCATGGCCGCCGCCGACGCCGCCCGCGAGGCGGCGCCGCGCGAATTCGCGTTCTCGGACGCGGAATTCTCCATGATCGCCAAATTGCTGCACGCCGAGGCCGGGATCGAGA
>CAZRFB010000529.1:0-2950 GCA_964599185.1 uncultured Rhodobacterales bacterium
TGCCGCTTCCCCGCGCGGCGTCCTCCAGCGCCTTGAGCGCCGCGTCGCAGGCGGTCGCGTCGCGCGTCTCGCGGATGCGCTTCAGCCGCGCGATCTGGCTTTCGCGCACGGCGGCGTTGTCGATGCTGAGGATGTCCACCGGCGTCTCGCTCTCAGCGCGATATTTGTTGACGCCGACGATCACCGCCTCGCCGCGATCCACCGCCGCCTGCCTGCGCGCCGCCGATTCCTCGATGCGCAGTTTTGGCATCCCCGACGCGACCGCTTTGGTCATGCCGCCAAGGCCCTCGACCTCCTCGATGAGTTGCCACGCGGCGGCGGCCATGTCGGCGGTGAGTTTCTCGACGTAATAGCTGCCCGCCAGCGGGTCGATCACTTTGGTGATCCCGGTCTCCTCCTGCAGGATCAGCTGGGTGTTGCGGGCGATGCGGGCGGAGGCCTCGGTCGGCAGCGCCATCGCCTCGTCGAAGCTGTTGGTGTGCAGGCTTTGCGTGCCGCCCAGCGCCGCCGCCATCGCCTCATAGGCGGTGCGCACGATGTTGTTGTAGGGGTCCTGCTCCTGCAAGCTGACGCCGGACGTCTGGCAATGGGTGCGCAGCATCAGGCTTTCCGGCTTTTTCGCGCCGAATTCGCGCATGATCCGGGTCCAGAGCAGGCGCGCGGCGCGCAGCTTCGCCGCCTCCATGAAAAAGTTCATGCCAATGGCGAAGAAAAAGCTCAACCGCCCGGCGAATTCGTCCACGTCCATGCCCTTGGCCAGCGCCGCGCGCACATATTCGCGCCCGTCGGCCAGCGTGAACGCCAGCTCCTGCACCAGGGTCGCGCCCGCCTCCTGCATGTGGTAGCCGGAGATCGAGATCGAGTTGAAGCGCGGCATATTGTGCGCGGTGTATTCGATGATGTCGCCGACGATCCGCATCGATGGCTCCGGCGGATAGATATAGGTGTTGCGGACCATGAACTCCTTGAGAATATCGTTCTGAATGGTGCCGCTCAGGTCTTTGGTCGCACAGCCCTGTTCGCGCCCCGCCACGATGAAACTGGCCAGCACCGGGATCACGGCGCCGTTCATGGTCATCGACACCGACATGTCCTTGAGCGGGATGCCGTCGAACAGCAGCTTCATGTCCTCGACGCTGTCGATCGCCACGCCCGCCTTGCCCACGTCGCCCACCACGCGGGGATGGTCGCTGTCATAGCCGCGATGGGTGGCCAGATCGAAGGCGACGCTGAGGCCCTTCTGCCCCGCCGCCAGCGCGCGGCGGTAGAAGGCGTTGCTCTCCTCGGCGGTGGAGAAGCCCGCGTATTGCCGGATGGTCCAGGGGCGGCCCGCATACATCGTGGCGCGCGGCCCGCGCAGGTAGGGCGCAAAGCCCGGCAGGCTGTCTAGGCCCTCCAGCCCCTCCAGATCAGCGGCGGTGTAGAGCGGCTTGACCGCCACGCCTTCGGGCGTGTTCCAGATCAGCGCGTCGGGGTCGCACTTCGCCTCGCGCTCCGCCAGGCGGCGCCAGTCGGAGAGGGTGGGTTTGTCGGCCATCGCTTTGCCTCATCTTGTCGGCGCGCCATTGCATCGCCACGTGTCGAGGGAGAGTATAGACGCGCCCCGGCTCGGCGCGATATACTGCTTTTCGCAGATACACGGAGCATGAACATGGCTGAAGGCGCCGTTCCGGCAACGCAGAAAAGTCCGTCTCCTACGCTTCCCAAGGACTGGATGACGGGTCCGCGTCCGAGCTACTGAACAGGTAGCGCGGCGCTTCAAGGCGCGCAATGTCGCGGGTAAGCGCGGCTTGCGCCTCTTCGCCCATGGCCAGAGCAGTCACCCGCATCGACACGAAATCGCTGTAGATCGCCTCGCGGCGTGCAGCCTTGAGGTCGGCGTAGGCGACGGAGCGGATCGTCTCCGCCATCTCGGCGATCATCACGATCTGGTTATAATAGAGCGTCACTGGCCGGACCGTGTGCGTTGACAGCAGGTGGATGTCTGCGACCATCGCCTGAAAGATCGTATCGTGACGCTGACGCGGCAGCATTGGCACGAAGCGGCCCTTGCCGTCGCCCCCGGTCAGGATCAGGGCGCAGGTGTGCCGGCGGTCTTCCTCAAGGTCGAACTGTCGCAACTGGTGCAGATGCGCGGCGATCTCGGCGCGCAGCGCCTTTTCGATGTCAAGCAGCTTGGCGCGGCGCTGACGCCGCTCCTCCTCGCGCTTGCGCCAGTCGCCATAGAGCCAGCCGATAACCGCGGTCGCGGCGAGCAGCGTCGGCCCGAGCCAGCCCTGCGCGCCGCCCACCTCACGCGAACTCCATGATCACCGCGTCCACCGCCAGGCTGTCGCCCGGCGCGCAGGTGATCTTGCTGACCACGCCCTTGCGTTCGGCGCGCAGCACGTTCTCCATCTTCATCGCCTCGACGGTGGCCAGCGCCTGCCCCTCCTGCACCGTGTCGCCCTCGGCCACGGCGATCGAGACCACCAGCCCCGGCATTGGGCACAGCAGGTGCTTTGACGCTCCCGCCGCCGCCTTTTGAGGCATCAGCGCCGCCAGCCGCGCCACATGCGGCGGGCGGACCATCACGCGCAGATCGGCGCCGCGCCAGCGGATGCGGAACCCCTCGGTCAGCGCGCCGACCTTCAGCGTCAGCGGCGCGTCGTCCACCGCCACCCGCGCCAGCGCCGCGCCGGGCCGCCAGCCGTCGAGCAGCGAGACGGTGGCCGGCGCGTCCTCGCCCGCAATGGTCGCGATCAGGCCATGGCCCGCGGCGCGCGTCCCCTCGGTCGCCTCCACCGCGATCTCGAAGGCTTCGCCGCCAAGCGTCGCGACATAGGCCGAGGGCGCCGGGCGTTCGTGGTTGGCGAGCCTGCCGCTCACCTGCCCCGCGCGGGCGTCCACCATCACCTGCATCAGCGTCGCGGCCAGCGCGATCCGCCGCAGCGCCGCGCGGTCGGGCGTG
>CAZRFB010000530.1:0-3956 GCA_964599185.1 uncultured Rhodobacterales bacterium
GCCAACGCCGCGCTGTTTCACGCCGGCAACCCTGCGTCGCAGGCGCTGCGCTATGGTCCGATCGCGCTGGGCTCGCGGCTGGCGCCGGGGGTGGCGATGGGGCGGCTCGACTGGCTCTATGGCCATGTCGAGCCTGCGTGAGCGGGCGGTCAGTTGGCCACTCGGGCCTTCGCGCCGCCGCCGCCGGGCAGCAGCGTCGCCACCCCGCGCACGGCGCGGCCCAGCGTCGCGGCGACGCCGGTATCGCGACCGCGCGGCGCGTTGAGCGCGTCCGCCGCACGCTCGCCCTCCAGTAGCCAGAACAGCAGGTTGTCGCCGAAAACCGGGCTGGAGGTCAGCTCGACATGCTCGAACGGCAGCAACAGGACCGAGCGCTCGCCGCTGATCGGCGAGTCGAGCCGCAGGCGATAGTCCTCGGGCCTTCCCTGCCGCTCGTCGAGCAGGGAGCTTGCGCGCAGCACCACGCCGTCGCCTTCCTCATGCTCGGCGATCCGCGCGCTGCCGTCGCCGTCCACGATCGCCCCGGCGGGCGTGCTGAAGCCGCCGCCGACCACCAGATAGACGTCCAGCGTCTCGGGGTAGCGCGCCGCGCGATCCATGGCGCGGTGGAACTGTTCGGCGCGCTGCAGCGCCTTGGCAAGATGCGCCAGCCCCAGCGCGCGGCGCGCTTCGGGGTCGTCGATCTCCGGCGCCAGCGCCGCCAGCACCGGATCGGCGTCCGGCCCCGCCAGCCCCCAGCCGTTCCGCCTCCATGTCTCGATGTCGTAGAGGTCGAGCGGGGCGCCGCCATCGGCGCCGCGCACGCGGCGATGGCGGGTGCGCGGCATCAGCTGATAGGGCGCGACATGGGCGCCCAGCAGCGCGGCGGGATAACGCGGCTGGAACGGGCCGAAGCTCTTGCCGTTCACCAGCAGGTCGAACGCCCCGATCGCGCCCGCGTTGGGCGGCGCGATGAACACCACGGTCTCGACGTTCTGCGCCCCCTCCCATGTCAGCGGCGGCAGGCCGCCGTCGGCGGGCAGGTCCTGCGCGCCGTACATCAGGTAATAGCGCGCCACCAGCGCGCCCATCGAATGCGCCACGAGGTCGAAGCGCACCGGCTCGGTCAGCCTGCCGAACACGCGCAGCCGCTCCTGCTCCACCTGCACGCGCTTGCGCTCGATGAAATAGGCCAGATCCTGCGCCGCCTCGACGATGTCGCGCCGCCAGTCGTAGGGGAACTCGAAGGCGTCGAGGTTCACCGTGCGGTCGCTGATCTCCGCCGCGCGGGTCTCGCGAAAGTCGTAGCCGCCCGCGATCAGCGTCTCGATGATCCCGGAATAGATCTCGAGGCTGACGGTGGCGCCGAACAGCGAGGCGTTGGCGGTGCGCACCACGCCGTCGGTGCGCACCCCGTCGCGCAGGGCGCGCAAGGGCGTCTCGGGCGGGCCGAACGGCAGCGCGATCAGCCGCATCGCCGCCGGGTCGTCGGGGTCGAGCGACAGCGCGGTGTCGCCGCCCCAGATCACCGCGCCGCTGTCGCGGTCCACAAGGCGCGAGCCGAGCGTGCCGGGGATGGTGACGACCGGACGGCGCTGCTGGCTGTCCACCGCCGCCGCGCGGCTGTAGATCGCGGCCAGATCGGGCGCAGGCGGCGTGGCGGCGCAGGCCGTCAGCGTCAGCATCATCGCCGCTCCGCCCATCCGCCGCATCACGCCCTCCTCCTTTCGATGATGTCGGCGGCGGACCGCGCCCATGCAAGCAACGTTGCGGTGAGGCGATGGTGAGCGCGCCTCAGCGATGGGCGCGCGGGTGGGCGGCGGCGTGGATCGCCGCCAGCCGCGCGCCATCGACCGCCGTATAGACCTGCGTGGTGGACAGCGAGGCGTGGCCGAGCAGCGTCTGGATCGCGCGCAGATCGCCCCCCGCCGCCAGCAGATGCGTCGCGAAGGCGTGGCGCAGCGCGTGCGGCGTGGCGGTGGCCGGCAGGCCAAGGCCCATGCGCGCCGTCTCCATCGCCTTCTGCACCAGACGCGGGTTGAGCGCGCCGCCGCGCGCGCCGCGAAACAGCGCCTCCCCGGCGCCCAGCGCGAACGGCGCCAGGCGGCGATAGGCCTCCACCGCCGCGCGCGCCGCGGGCAGCACCGGCGTCAGCCGCTCCTTGCCGCCCTTGCCGGTGATGCGCAGCACGTCGGGCAGCGGCGCGTCGGCGCCCTTCAGCGACAGCGCTTCGGAGATGCGCAGGCCGCAGCCCCACAGCAGCGTCAGCACGGCGGCGTCGCGCGCGCCGATCCAGCCTTCGCGCGCGTCGGTCCGCACCGCGTCGATCAGCGCGCGGGCGGCGGGGATGTCCACCGGGCGCGGCAGGCGGCGCGAGACCTTCGGGCCGCGCATGGCGGCGACGGCGGGCGCCTCCATGCCTTCCGCGTCGGCCAGCCAGCGGTGAAACCCCTTCACCGCCGACAAGGCGCGCGACAGCGAGCGCGCGCCCAGGCCGCGCGCGCGGCTTGCAGCCATCCAGGCGCGCAGGTCGGTGGTGGCGACGCGCGCCAGATCGGGCGGGCCGCCGAGGTGTCCGGTCAGAAACTCAAGCCAGCCGGTCACGTCGCGGCGATAGGCGACCAGCGTGGCGGGCCGCGCGCCGCGCTGCGCCGACAGGGTGATCAGCCAGCGGTCGAGCAGGGTGGGCGCGTCGTCGCCGCGCGCAGCCGAAAGCGCCCCCGCGTCCGGCGCAGTCCCTGCCACAGTCCCTGCCGCAGTCTTGGCCGAAGTCTTGGCCGAAGTCCCGGCCGCAGCGCCCGCCACAGCCCCGGCCACGCCCCCGCGCGTGGGGGCGTCCCGCGCCGTCACGTCAGCCAGCGCCGCCCGACGCGGCCCGTCACCCCGCCCAGAAACGCCACCAGATCGGCGCCGTGCTCGGGCGCGAAGCGGCCCGCGTCCTCGGCGCCGAAGGCCAGCAGGCCGCGCGCCGGTTTGTCGCCGATTGATCCCAGGTCGAGCGTGATCAGCGCCTCCGAGCCGATGCGCGCGGCGTCGTCGCCGAAGATCAGCTCCGCCTCGGGCGGCGTGGGGCGCAGCCATGCGCCGTCGCGGCCCGGCGCGTCGCCCAGCGCCAGATAGGCGTCGATGCCGCCCTCGGGCAGCGCGATCACCCGCGCCGCCAGCGCGTCGTCCAGCCCCGCCAGCGTGGCGCCGCCCTCCAGCGCCAGCCGCGCCGCGTCCACCGCCAGCACCTCGGCCGCATCGACCAGCAGGGCGCGGGCGAAGGCGGCGGCGCTGTCGGCCTCCAGCAGCATCAGCGCGACGCGGTGGACCTGCCCCGCCCCCGCGAGGTTTTCATAAGCCGCCGCGATCACGGTGCGGTGCGCCTGCTCAAGCCGCTCCAGCCGCGTCTCGAGCCTGCGCACCAGCGCGCCGCGCAGATCGACCACGTTGCGCGCCTGCCCGCCCGCCGCCTCGATCAGCGCCGCCATGATCGCGCGGTCGTCCAGCACCAGCGCAGGCTCGCGCAGCACCTGCGCGCGCAGCGCCTCCGCCTGTTTCGGCGTCAGCTTGCCGGGCGCCGCCTGCGCCGCGTCGGCGGCGTCGGCGCCAGCGGTTTCGGCGGTTTCGGGCGCCATGGCCGTCACGCGCCGGTCTTGATGGACTGGCCGGTCTTGGCCCAGTCGGCCAGGAACGCCGCCAGCCCCTTGTCGGTCAACGGATGATGGGCGAGGCTGCGCAGCACGGCGGGCGGCAGGGTGGCCACGTCGGCGCCGATCTTCGCCGCGTCGCGCACATGGTTCACGGTGCGGATCGAGGCGGCGAGGATCTTGGTCTGAAAGCCGTAGTTGTCATAGATCTGGCGGATGTCGGCGATCAGGTCCATGCCGTCCACGCCGCTGTCGTCCAGCCGCCCGACGAAGGGCGAGATGAAGGTCGCGCCCGCCTTGGCCGCCAGCAGCGCCTGCGGGGCGGAGAAGCACAGCGTGACGTTG
>CAZRFB010000531.1:0-4328 GCA_964599185.1 uncultured Rhodobacterales bacterium
CGGTCGAACTCGTTGATCAGCAGCGCCATGCGCAGCGTCAGGCTCATGTGGCTGGCGATCTGGAACAGGCGGCTGTTCTGGCCATCAAAAAACATCGGGATGACGGCGGGTTGCGCCCGCTGGATCATCTTGGCGGTGAAGGTTCTCCATGCCGGGTCCATCGCCCGGCTCCACCACGTCGCACTGGTCGAGACCGTGCCGCCGGGAAAGATGCCGATGCAGCCGCCCGCCGCGAGATAGTCGAGCGCCGTGCGCCGGGTGCGCAGGTTCACCGCCGTCGCCTCGGGCGTCAGCGCGAAATCGACCGGCAGGATCACCTCGCGCAGGTCGCGCGCCTTGTGGAACACCTGATGGGCGAGGATGCGAAAGTCGCCGCGCGCCATCGACAGGATGCGCCCCATCGCCAGCCCGTCGAGAATCCCGAACGGGTGATTGGCCACCACCACCACCGGCCCCTCGCGCGGGATGTTGGCCAGATCCGGCGCCGCCACCGCCAGCCGCAGGCGATAGCGCTCCTGCATCACCTCCCAGAAGTCGCGCCCCTGCGCCACCTCCAGGTCATAGCCGCGCGCCATGCGGATCAGACGCGGCCTGCCGGTGAGGTTCTCGACGCCGCGGATGAAGGCGCGGCCCGCGCGGGTGCGGGCGCTGTAGGCGTAGCTGATCTCCCGCGCCGTCGCGCCATCCTGCACGATGCCTGTGCGCTCCCGCCGCGCGCCCGCCGTCGCGGCCCGTAGCCGCCTCGGTCAAGATAGAGCGGCCGCAGTCTGTGCTGCAAGACAGTCCCTGCTGCAAGACTGCGGCCGCGAACGCTTCAGTTACCGGCGATCACCGCTTCGAGAACTGGAAGCTGCGGCGCGCCTTGGCCTTGCCGTACTTCTTGCGCTCGACCACGCGGCTGTCGCGGGTCAGGAAGCCCGCCGCCTTGAGCGCGGGCCGCAGCGCGGGGTCGAACAGCGTCAGCGCTTTGGAGATGCCGTGCTTGACCGCGCCCGCCTGCCCCGAGAGGCCGCCGCCCTTGACGGTGGCGGTCACGTCGAACTGGCCGACGGTGTTGGCGACGGTGAACGCCTGGCCGATCAGCATCTGGAGCACGGGGCGCGCGAAATACGCCTTCATCTCCTTGCCGTTGACCACGACCTTGCCCTTGCCGGGCTTGACCCAGACGCGGGCGATGGCGTTCTTGCGCTTGCCGGTGGCGTAGGAGCGGCCCAGCGCGTCGCGCTTGGGTTCGCGCACGATCGGCGCGGCTTCGGTCACGGCGTCTTGGAGCGCGTCGAGGGTGTGGATGTCGTCAACCATGCTCAGGCGCTCCGGGTGTTCTTGGGGTTCATCGCGGCCACATCGACCACTTCGGGCTGCTGCGCCTCATGCGGGTGCGCGGGGCCGCCATAGACGCGCAGATTGCCCAGCTGCTTGCGGGTCAGCGGGCCGCCCGGCATCATACGCTGCACGGCCTTTTCGACCACACGCTCGGGGAACTTGCCCTCAAGCACCTTGCCGGCGGTCACGCCCTTGATCCCGCCCGGATAGCCGGTGTGGCGGTAATACACCTTGTCGGCGCGCTTGGCGCCGGTCAGCTGCACTTCCTTGGCGTTCACGACGATCACGTTGTCGCCCATGTCCATGTGCGGGGTGAAGGTCGGCTTGTGCTTGCCGCGCAGGCGCATCGCGATGATCGAGGCGAGACGCCCCAGCACCACGCCCTGCGCGTCGATGACGACCCATTTCTTCTCGATGTCGGCCGGTCGGGCGCTGTAGGTTTTCATGTCTGTTCCACTCTCTGGCGCGTGTCCGCGCGTCGCTGGAGCGGCTTCTAGCGATTTGCGGGCCGGTGTCAATCGGGCGATGCGCGGATTTTCGCCGCAATCTCAAGGCGTTTAGCAAAGCGGTATCTGGATACCTCAACTTTTTCGCGGCGGAATGGCGTATGTGACCGCCGCGTGCGCCACCGGCCCGTCGCTGCGCCCGTCCGACCAGATGGTGGCCTCGCCGACGCTCAGCACCCGGCCCAGCCGCAGGATGCGCGCCTCGCACACGAGGTCCGCCGCCGGGGGCTTGGCGAGGAAGTTGATGGTCATCGAGGTCGTCACCGTCAGCGCCTCGCGCCCGATCATCGCCAGCGTGGCGACGTAATAGGAACAATCCGCCAGCGTGAACATCGACGGGCCTGAGACGGTGCCGCCGGGGCGCAGGCGGCTGTCGTCGATGGGCATCCTGAGCCGCGCGGTCATCGGCCCGACCGCCTCGATCACCATCTGGCCGCGCACCTGCGGGAACACCTCGTCGAGAAAATGCGTCAGTTCCTGCACGGTCAGTTTCGGCGTCATCGCTTTTCCTCGGCCCCGGTTTTGCGTAGAGTCATGCCTAGCCGCAGCAACACGGAAGGGCCAGACCATGGCCGATGGAAGCCAGCACGCCGAGGTTTTGCTGCGTGAGGACGCCGACGGCGTCGCCACCCTCACCCTGAACCGCCCCGCGCAACTCAACGCGCTGTCGGAAGGATTGCTGACGGCGCTGCAAAGCCAACTCGACGCGCTGGCGACCGACGCCTCCGTGCGCGCGGTGATCCTGCGCGGCGCGGGCCGGGCGTTCTGCGCGGGCCACGACCTGCGTGAGATGCAGGCGGCGCGCGCGGCGCCGGACGCGGGGCGCGGCTATTTCACCGCGCTGTTCGCGCAATGCGCGCGGATGATGACATCGCTCACCCGCCTGCCGCAGCCGGTGATCGCCGAAGTGCAGGGGCTGGCCACCGCCGCAGGCTGTCAACTGGTCGCCTCCTGCGACATGGCGGTCGCGGACCGGGAGGCCCGATTCGGCGTCAACGGCGTCAACGTCGGCCTGTTCTGCTCGACGCCCATGGTGGCGCTGACCCGCGCCATTCCCGCCAAGGCGGCGTTCGAGATGCTGACCACCGGTCAGTTCATCGACGCCGCAAAGGCCGAGCGGCTGGGCCTGATCAACCGCGTCGCCGCGCCAGAGGCGCTGGCGGACGAGACGCGCGCGCTGGCGCTGAGCGTCGCGGGCAAGCTGGCGTCGGCCGTGCGGGTCGGCAAGCGCGCGTTCTATGAACAGGCGGAGATGGGGCTGGACGCCGCCTACGCCCACACCGGCCGGGTGATGGCGGAGAACATGCTGCACCGCGACACCGCCGAGGGCGTGGCTGCGTTTCTGGAGAAGCGAAAACCGCAATGGCCCTGAGACCGCTTTCGCTCGCGCTCGCCCTGATGGCCGCCGCCGCCACAGCCGGGCCGATGACGCTGCGCAGCGACGGCCCCGGCTACGCCGCCACGGTCGCCTTCGCCGCAGCGCCCGCCGCGCACCCCGCCCTCGACGCGATCCTGCGCGCCGAGGCTCAGGCCGCGCTGGCCGAGTTCAAGGAATGGGGCGGCGCCAACGACGACCCCGCGCGCCCCTACAGCTTCGCGCTGACCGACGCGACGCCGTTCGTCTCCGCCCGCTATGTCAGCGTGCTGCGCACGGTGGATTTCTACACCGGCGGCGCCCATGGCAATCGCGGCGTGCAGGCGCGCACATGGGATGCTGCAGCCGGAGAGTCGCAGGCGGGCGCCTTCGTCGGCATCGACGCTTTCGTGACGCCGCCGGGCCTTGAGGCGCTGTCGCAGGCGCTGCGCGCGGCGATCGCGGCGCAGGTTCACGGCGGCGAGATCGGCGCATTCTGGCGCGACGCGGTGGCGGACGCCACCGCCCCGACGCCCGAGGCGCTGGGCAACTTCACGCCGGAGCCCGGCCCCGACGGGCGCGCGACGGGGCTGGCGTTCCACTATGCGCCCTACGCCGTCGCCTCCTACGCCGACGGCGCGCCGGTGATCGTGATCGACCGCGCGGCGTTCGCCGCCCACCTCACGCCGCAGGGCGCGGCGCTGTTCGGGCGCTGAGCGCAGCCTGCCCGGCGATGCGACGGTCATCACTTTGCGGTCGCGCCACCCTCTGGCGGCTCGGTCTGAACGCGCCCGGCGCAATGAGCGCCCGGTCGATCCGACCCGCGTCGGATCGACCCGCGGTCGCCTCCCCCCGGCGACCGCGCGCCGATCTTGCGGCCGTCGTCCATGAAGCAGCCTGCCTCGGCCTGCGGCTTGCGCCTCCGGCCGACCGGTCCCGGCGGCTTTCCAGCGGAAAGCCGCCGGGACCGGGGCGCCAGAGAATGCCTGCGCGTTGCTCCCGCCCGCGCCAGCGCCTAGACTGCGCGCCGAGATGGGCCGCAAAGGCCCGCGAGCAGGAGCAGCCGCGTGAGCGACGACGACGACAAGGGCGCAGCCCCGCCCCGCCCGGTGTTTGACGGCCCCTCGATCTCGGTCGAGGCGGAG
>CAZRFB010000532.1:0-3101 GCA_964599185.1 uncultured Rhodobacterales bacterium
GAACCTCGCCATGGCGGTGTTCGACCAGAACCGCGACCGGCTCGACCTCGACAAGTCGCTGTGGGAGACGCTGACCGGCGCGGCGGAGCTGGGCGTGTCGGGCAAGAACGACCAGATCATGGTGCGCGGGCGGCCCAAGCACGTGGTCGCCTATCTCAAGGACTTCCTGTTCGACGAGCGGCAGGCGCGAGGCCCGGTGCGCGCGCTGTCGGGCGGCGAGCGGGCGCGGCTCTTGCTCAGCCGGATCATGGCGCGCGAGAGCAACCTGCTGGTGCTCGACGAGCCGACCAACGATCTCGACGTCGAGACGCTGGACCTGTTGCAGGAATTGCTGGCCGAATTCGACGGCACCGTGCTGCTGGTCAGCCACGACCGCGACTTCATCGACCGCGTGGCGACCAGCGTGATCGCCTCGGCGGGCGATGGCGCATGGGTCGAGTATGCGGGCGGATGGTCCGATCATCTGGCGCAAAAGGCGGGCGCGCAGGCGGGTGCGCAGGCGGCCCCTGTGGCGTCGGCGCCCGCCCGGTCGGCGGCGCCCAAACCCGGCGCGCCGGCGAAAAAGACGCCCGCGCGAAAACTCAGCTATGCCCAGACCCGCAGGCTGGAGCTGCTGCCCGACGAAATGGCGGCGCTGGAGCGCGAGATCACGTTGCTGGAGCGCAAGCTGGCCGACGCCAACTTCTACGCCCGCGACCCGCGCGCCTTCGCCAAGGCGACCGACGCGCTGGCCGAGCGCCGCACCAGCCTGGAGCGCGCCGAGAACGAATGGCTGACGCTGGAGAGCGCGCGCGAGGCGGCTGAGGGCTGAGCAGGCCGCGCGCGCGCGCCCCGCGCCAGGCGCGCCGCTCCCCGCCGCCCCGGACTCCGCGCCGGGGCCTCCCGCCGCTCAGCGGCTGTCGCCCTCGAATAGCGCCGTGAACAGCCGCGTCATGGCGTGCGAGAACGCCTGCGGATCGTCGGCGCGGGTTTTGGGCGCCTCCAGATGGCCGGTGGTCAGCACCCGTTCGCCGTTGCACAGCGTGGCGGTCACGGCGAAGCCGACCGCGCGCGGCGGCGTAAGGCGCGGCGGCGCGGCGGGCGCGCAGAGCGCCATGCCGTTCGGCGGGCCTTCGGGGTTGAACGCCAGCACCAGCCGCCCCGCGACGCCCGCGCCCGGCGCCACCGCGCGAAACCGGATCGCCGCCGGAAAGCGCGGCGGCAGCCGCAGTTTCGCCGCCACCTCCTCCGCCGTCACGCCCGCGAACGGCGCGCCATGGATCTCGGTGGGCAGCCCCCCGGCGGCGAAGGGGATCACATAGTCGCGCCCGCCGCCGGTGAAGTTCGTCACGCGCGTGATCACCGTGCCGTCGTCGCACCCCGCCAGCGCGCCGAGCGCGGCGAGCAAGGCGCCGAGCCGCGTCCACAGCGCCATTTTCAGCACCCCGGCGGGATGCAGCGTTCGCTGCGGAAGCGCTCGTTCTCATCGCGCGACGGCGCCAGCGAGTCGAACAGCCGCCGCATCGCGCCGGTGAAGGCGGGGTCGTCCGGCGTCAGCGCGCGCTGGTGTTGCAGCGCGGCGGTCGAGCCGGAGCGGGAGCCGGCGCACCAGGCCGCCGCCACCGCCAGCCGGTCGGTCACGCCCCCCGCCGCGATGTCTCCGGCGCAGACCTGATCGGCGTTGATCCCGCCGCGCACGCCGAACACCAGCACGATGCGCTGGCTGCGCGGCGCCGAGCCCGGCGCGATGGCGCGGAACGGCGTCTGCGGAAAGCGCGGCGGCAGCCGCAGCGCGGCGGCGATGGTCTCTGTGTCGGCGCCGCCGGGCAGGGGGCCGTGCATCTCCACCAGCGGCCCGGACGCCGCGAATGCGCTGAAGCCCGCGCGGCTGTAGCCGGAGAATATCTGCACGAAGCCGACATTCTCCTCGAAAGGCCCGCCGGGCGCGGCGCAGCCGCTCAGCAACGCGGCGAAGGCGATCGCGATCTTGCGCATGGTCAATCCCTGTTGTTGGTGCGCTTGCGTTCCGGCGTCAGCAGAACGCCCATCAGCCGCCCCATCGCGGCCTCGAACCCCGGCGAACTCGGTCCTTTCAGCGCTGCGGCGCGCATCGTCGCGGAGCGGATTGTGCGCCGCTCCGAACACAGCGTCGCGGTCAGCACCAGCGTCTGCGCCGCGTTCGCGCGGGGCCGCGCGCAACTGCTCAAGCCGCCGGTCGCGACGCCGAACTCCAGCACCAGCCGCGCCCCGCCGCCGCCCGGCGCAACGGCGACATAGCGCGTCTCCGCCACGCCGGGCGGCGCGCGCAGGCTGTCCACCACCGCCGCCGCCGACGCGCCGTCGGGCGGGGCGCCGATCACCTCGACGAATTGCTGGCCGCCGGAGAACTGCATCGAGCGGTTCATGCTGATCGGATCGGCGCGATCGGCGAGAATCGTCTCACCCGCGCCGCCGCAGCCGATCAGCAACGCCAGCGGCGCAAGCGCTGAAATCTTTCGTATCTTCATCGCGGCCCTCCGGGGCTTGCCACCGCGGCGCTCGGCGCCCGTCGTCGCCCCTTGATATGGGCGTAGCGCGCGCACGAGGACAGCCCCGCAACCACCCGTTGCGCCGGGCTGCGACATCATCGCGGGTGACCCTGCGCGGCAGTTGGTCATTATGTCGCGGCGGGCGTCGGGACCGGCGCACGCGCAACAACAAAGGGGGAGACGCGACATGGGATGGCGGGACATGATCTTCGGGCCGGGCGCCGGCGATGCGAAGGCGCCAAAAATTGATACGTCTGGCGTCAAGATCCACCCATCGGTGGACGGCGGTGTGCGTGCGGGCGCGAAAAGCTTCACCGGCGGCGTACTCAAGTGCAAGTGCCCCAGCGACAAGGTCGAGGTGACGGTCTCGGCGCAGACCGCGCACAACCATATCTGCGGCTGCACCAAGTGCTGGAAGCCCAAGGGCGCGCCGTTCAGCATGGTCGCGGTCGTCTCGCGCGACAAGGTCAAGGTCACGGCGCACGAGGAAAAGCTGCACATCGTCGATGAAAAGGCGGCGATCCAGCGCCACGCCTGCAAGGAATGCGGCGCGCACATGTTCGGCCGCATCGAAAACAAGGACCATCCGTTCTA
>CAZRFB010000533.1:0-3341 GCA_964599185.1 uncultured Rhodobacterales bacterium
CAGCACCTTGTCGAAATGCGCGCCGGGGTCGGTGGTCAGCTCCCGCCACGCGGTGACCGCCATCTCCCACGCCGCGCCCTTGGGGGCCCTGGGCTTGCCCATCACATAGGCGAAGGTCTTTTCGTCCGGCGCGATCAGGCCGGCGCGGGCGCCGCCCTCGATGGCCATGTTGCAGACCGTCATGCGGCCTTCCATGCTGAGCGCGCGGATCGCCTCGCCGCAATACTCGATCACGTGGCCGGTGGCGCCCGCCGTGCCGGTCTCGCCGATGATCGACAGCGTGATGTCCTTGGCGGTCACGCCGACGGGCAGGGCGCCCGTGACCTCGACCTTCATGTTCTTCGATTTCTTCTGGATCAGCGTTTGCGTCGCCAGCACATGCTCGACCTCCGAGGTGCCGATGCCGTGCGCCAGCGCGCCAAAGGCGCCGTGGGTGGCGGTGTGGCTGTCGCCGCAGACGATGGTCATGCCCGGCTGGGTCAGGCCCTGCTCGGGGCCGATGATGTGCACGATGCCCTGGCGGATGTCGTCCACGTCGAACATCTCGATGCCGAAATCGCGCGCATTCTGGCGCAGCGCCTGCACCTGGATGCGGCTGTCCGCGTCCTTGATCTCCACCAGCCGGTCGGCGGAGGTGGGCACGTTGTGGTCGGGCACCGCCACTGTCGCCTGCGGCGCGCGCACCGTGCGGCCCGCCATGCGCAAGCCCTCGAACGCCTGCGGGCTGGTGACTTCGTGCACCAGATGGCGGTCGATATAGATCAGGCAGGTCCCGTCCGGGGCTTCCTCGACAAGGTGGCTGTCCCAGATCTTGTCGTAGAGGGTGCGCGGCGCGGCCATCGTCGTTTCTCCTGCGGGTGCGAACACCCTTTATTAATCCCGTCTACCCCGCCCGGCAAGCGAAGCCTGAACTAAAAGCGGCCGCGCCGGTCAGGCGCGGCCATCATTTCAGCGCATCGTCTTGCGTCAGTCCATCGCCTTGACGATGTCTTCGCACATCTTCTTGGCGTCGCCGAGAAGCATCATGGTCTGGTCCATGAAGAACAGCGGGTTCTCGACGCCGGCATAGCCCGCGCCCATCGACCGCTTGACGAACAGCACCGTCTTGGCCTTCTCCACATCGAGGATCGGCATCCCCGCGATGGGCGACTTCGGATCGGTCTTGGCGGAGGGGTTGGTCACGTCGTTGGCGCCGATCACGAACGCCACGTCGGCGCGGGCGAACTCGGCGTTGATGTCCTCCAGCTCGAACACCTCGTCATAGGGCACATTGGCCTCGGCCAGCAGCACGTTCATGTGGCCGGGCATGCGCCCCGCAACCGGGTGGATGGCGTATTTCACGTCCACCCCGGCCTCCTTGAGCTTGTCGCCCATCTCGCGCAGCGCGTGCTGGGCCTGCGCCACCGCCATGCCGTAGCCGGGAACGATGATCACCGAACCGGCGTTCTGCATCATGAACGCGGCGTCGTCGGCGGAGCCGCGCTTGAAGGGTTTCTGCTCACCCGCTTCGCCGCCCGCCGCCGTCGCATCGCCGCCAAAGCCGCCAAGGATCACCGAGACGAAGCTGCGGTTCATGCCGTGGCACATGATGTAGCTGAGGATCGCGCCCGACGAGCCGACCAGCGAGCCGGTGATGATCAGCGCCTCGTTGCCCAGCGTGAAGCCGATGCCCGCCGCCGCCCAGCCGGAGTAGCTGTTGAGCATCGACACCACCACCGGCATGTCGGCGCCGCCGATGGGGATGATCAGCAGGCCGCCCAGCGCCAGCGCCGCCAGCGTGATCGCCCAGAACCAGACCACGTCCTGCGTCTGGATGAACACGACCACCATCACCACCAGGCCGATCGCCAGCGCAGCGTTGATCAGGTGGCGGCTCGGCAGCATGATCGGCGCGCCCGACATGCGCCCGTCGAGCTTGGCGAAGGCGATCACCGAGCCGGTGAAGGTGATGGCGCCGATGGCGACGCCCAGCGACATCTCGATCAGCGAGGCGGCGTGGATGTCGCCCGGCACGCCGATATGGAACGCCTCCGGCGAATAGAGCGCGGCGGCGGCCACGAACACCGCCGCAAGGCCCACCAGCGAGTGGAACGCCGCGACGAGCTGCGGCATCTGCGTCATGGCGACCCGCTTGGCGATCCGCGCGCCGGCGAAGCCGCCGATGGCGATGCCCGCGACGATCTGCACCATGGCGCCCGGCTCGCTGGGGCCGGCGACGATCAGCGTGGTGGCGATGGCCAGCGCCATGCCGATCATGCCGTAGCGGTTGCCCTGCCGCGACGTGGTCGGGTGGCTCAGGCCGCGCAGCGCCATGATGAACAGGACGCCGGAAATCAGATAGGCGAGGGCTGCAAAGTTCTCCATTCAGTCGGCCCTCACTTCTTTTCTTTGGGCTTGTACATCGCCAGCATTCGCTCGGTCACGAGGAAGCCGCCGAAGATGTTCACGCTGGCCAGCACCAGGGCGACGAACCCGAAATACTTGGTGGCGGCGGTGGCGCCGTGGGCGGCGTCGGCGCCGACGGCGACCAGCGCGCCGACCACGATCACCGAGGAGATCGCGTTGGTGACGCTCATCAGCGGCGTGTGCAGCGCGGGCGTCACCGACCACACCACATAATAGCCGATGAAGATCGCCAGCACGAAGATCGCCAGCCGGAACACGAACGGGTCAACCCCGGTCGCGGCGGCGGCGACGTCCGCCGCAGGCGCGGCGCCTTCGGCGGTTGCCGCGGCCTGCGCGGCCACGCCGCGCGCGGCGTCAGCCAGCGCCTCGGCGGCGGCGGCGGCGGCGTCGGCGGCCGCCTTGAGGGTGTCGAGCGCGTCAGCCATGCGTCAGGCTCCCTTGGCGAAATTGGGGTGAACGACCGCGCCGCCCTTGGTCAGGCGGATGCCCTTGACCAGTTCTTCGTCGTCGGGCAGCGACAGCGCGCCGTCCTTGATGAACGGCGACAGAAAGTTGAAGTGGTTGCGCGCGAACAGCGACGAGGCGTCCGCCGCCAGCCGGCCGGGGATGTTGGCCAGCCCCATGATCTTCACGCCGTTTGCGGTCTCGACGATCTTGTCGAATGCGGCGCCTTCGACGTTGCCGCCCTGCTCGACGGCCAGATCGACGATCACCGACCCGGCCTTCATCGACGCCACCATCGCCGCGTTGATCAGGATCGGCGCCTTGCGGCCCGGGATCAGCGCGGTGGTGATCACGATGTCCTGCTTGGCGATGTGACCGGCCACAAGCTCCGCCTGCTGGCGCTTGTAGTCGTCCGACATCTCCTTGGCGTAGCCGGTGGCGGTCTGCGCGTTCATGAACTCCTCGTTCTTGACCGCGATGAACTTGGCGCC
>CAZRFB010000534.1:0-1982 GCA_964599185.1 uncultured Rhodobacterales bacterium
GTCGGAGACGGTCACGAACTCGTCGAGCAGGCGGCGCATCACCCGCCGCGTCATCAGGCGGCCAAAGTTGTCCTTCAGCGTCTCCAGCAGATGCGTCGCCACCACCTCGACCGGGCCGACCACCGCCATGCCCGACATCGCGGCCTCCTCGCGGTTGGCCTCGGCGATCCAGCGGGCGGGGGCGCCATAGACCGGCTCCTTTACGTCCTCGCCCGCCACCAGCAGCGGAAAGTCCTGCGACAGCAGCGCCAGCACCGCGCCGGGGCGCAGGATGTTGCGCGCCGCCTCCACCCCCTGGATGCAGATCGCATAGGTTCCCGGCGGCAGGGTCGGCTCGTCGGTCAGGCGGATCTCGGGGATGATCACGCCCCAGGTGGCGGCGACGTGGTTGCGGATGTTGGCGATGCGCGCATCCAGCCCAGTGGCGGGGTCCATCACCGTCTCCACCAGATCGGGGGCGAACTGGACGTGGATCTCGTCGAGGTCGAGCATGTCGCCCAGCGTCTTGCGCGGCGGCGCCGTGTCGGTCCTGGGGGCGGGCGGGCGGTGCGCCTTTGCGCGGCGGTCGCGCTCCGCCAGCCACGCCGCGCCGCCCAGCGCGCCCGCCCCGATCATGAACGGGATGAACGGCAGGCCGGGCACGAAGGCGAACAGCGCCATCAGCCCCGCCACCGTCGCCAGCGCCACCGGATAGTTGCCAAGCTGCGCGGTCAGCGCCTGATCGGCGGAGCCGAGCACGCCGCCCTTGGACAGAAGCAGCGCCGAGGCGATCGAGATGATCACGGCGGGGATCTGGTTCACCAGCCCGTCGCCCACGGTCAGGATCGCGTAGGTCTCGAACGCCTGGCCGACCGCCATGCCGTGCGCGCCGACGCCCATCGCCACGCCGATCAGCAGGTTCAGCAGCGTAATCAGAAGCCCCGCCACCGCGTCGCCCTTGACGAACTTGGAGGCGCCGTCGAGCGAGCCGAAGAACGTGGTCTCCTCCTGCTCGGTCTTGCGGCGGGCGCGCGCCTCCTCATGGCTGATCGCGCCCGCCGCCATGTCGCTGTCGATGGCGAGCTGCTTGCCCGGCATCCCGTCGAGCGCGAAGCGCGCGCCGACCTCGGCCATGCGGCCGGCGCCCTTGGTGATGACGATGAAATTCACGATCAGCAGCACGCCGAACACCACGAGGCCCAGATAGACGTCGCCGCCCATCACGAACATCGCGAAGCCCTCGATCACCGAGCCAGCCGCGTCGGTGCCGGTGTGGCCCTGGCCGATGATCAGCTTGGTGGAGGAGACGTTGAGCGACAGCCGCAGCATCAGCGAGGCCAGCAGCACGGTGGGAAACGCGGAAAAGTCCAGCGGGCGCTGGATGAACAGCGTCACGGTGAAGATCAGGATCGCCAGCGCGAACGACGTCGCCAGCCCCATGTCCAGCACGAAGGCCGGCATCGGCAGCACCATCATCACGATCACCGCCATCAGCGCGACGGCGAAGAACACCGTCGGCTGGCGCAGGGCGGCGAAGGAGAGGGCGGCGCCGGGCTCCATGGCGCTAGTCGATCAGCGGACGGGCGGCGCGCAGCAGCGGCTGCGCCCCGGCGCTGACCAGCGCCGCGCCGCCGCCCCGCAGGCCAGCGGCCCCGCCGCGCAGGATGCGCAGGCTGACGCCGCCTGCGGTGACGGCCTGCGCGTTCGGCGGCGTCCAGCTGGTGCGCAGCATCAGCGGGCGGATGCGGTCGCGCCTGCGCGCGGGCGCGGCGGCAGGCGCCGTCGCGCGCGGCGCCTCGGCGGTCTCCAGCGCCGCCAGCGTCACCGGCCCGGTGTCGGCGTCGCCCTTGCTCAGGATGCGGGCGAAGCGTTCGGCGTAGCGGTTGCGAAACTCCGGCGTGCGGGAGTGGTAGAGGCCCGCCGCCTGATCCCACGACCCCCCCTCGGCGTGCAGCCCCTTGAGAAAGCGCGCGGCGTAGTCGGCGTTGGCGGCGGGGTCGAAC
>CAZRFB010000535.1:0-4113 GCA_964599185.1 uncultured Rhodobacterales bacterium
GGCTCGACGCGCTGGAGGATCCGTTCAAGCTCTACCGCTGCCACACCATCATGAACTGCACCAAGACCTGCCCCAAGGGCCTGAACCCGGCCAAGGCGATCGCCGAGATCAAGCAGATGATGGTCGAGCGGCGCGTCTGACGCCGCCTTCGCGCCCGGCGGCGCGCGCCGCGCTTGCGGCGGCGCGCGCCGCCCCATACCCTGCGTCGCGCAAGCGCGCCCGATCGAGGCGCGCGCCGACAGGGGAAGCTTTCCATGACCGCGATGAAATCGCTGGCGCTGGCTGCGGGACTTTGCGCCGCAACCGCCGCGCAGGCCGAGACGCTCGACATCGGGATGCTGCTGACGCTCTCCGGCCCGCCCGCCGCGCTGGGCCAGCACATCCGCAACGGCTTTGAACTGGCGCTGGCGGAGAAGGGCGGCAAGCTGGGCGGCTTCGACGTCAATCTGATCGTGGTGGACGATGAGCTGAAGCCCGATGTCGCGGTCGGCAAGGCCAAGGCGCTGGTCGAGCGCGACGGCGCCGACATCGTGGTGGGCACGGTGTTTTCCAACGTGATGATGGCGGTGTTCAAACCGGTGATCGAGGCGGGCGTGGTGCTGGTCAGTCCCAACGCAGGCCCCGCGCCGCTGGCGGGCAAGGGCTGTCATCCGCATTACTTCAACACCGCCTGGCAGAACGACAGCAACCACGAGGTGCTGGGCCAGCACGCCGCCAATCAGGGCTACAAGCGCATCATCCTGATGGCGCCCAACTATCAGGCCGGCAAGGACGCGATGGCCGGGGTGAAGCGCTATTTCAACGGCGAAGTGGTGGACGAGATCTTCACCCAGCTCGGCCAGCTCGACTTCTCCGCCGAACTGGCGCGCATCGCGGCGGCGAAGCCCGATGCGGTTTACGCCTTCATGCCCGGCGGCATGGGCGTGAATCTGGTGCGGCAATACGATCAGGCGGGCGTCGGTTTGCCGTTCCTGTCGGCCTTCACCGTGGACGAGACCACGCTGCCCGCGACAAAGGACGCGGCGCTGGGCCTGTATGGCGGAACGCAGTGGACGCGCGACCTCGACAATCCGATCAACGCGGCCTTCGTGAAAGGGTATGAGGCGGCCTATGGCGCGGCGCCCTCGCTTTATGCGTCGCAGGGTTATGACACCGCGCTGATCCTCGACGCGGCGCTGACGGCGGCGGGCGGGGCGGAGGCGGACGCCTTGTCGGCGGCGCTTAAGGCGGTGGCGATCCCGACCACGCGCGGCGATTTCCGCTTCGGCGCCAACAACTTTCCCGTGCAGGACTATTATCTGGCGCAGGCGGTGAAGCAGGGCGACGCCTATGTGATGCGCAAGGTCGCCACGATCTTCGAGGATCACGCCGACGCCTACGCCGCCGCGTGCAAGATGTAGCGCTTCATGTCGCTGACGCTGCTGGCGGTGCAGGCCCTCAACGGCCTGCAACTGGGGCTTTTGCTGTTCCTGATCGCCGCCGGGCTGACGCTGGTGTTCGGGGTGATGGACTTCATCAACCTCGCCCACGGCGCGCAATACATGACCGGCGCCTATCTGGCGGTGTTCTTCTACGGCCACACCGGGCATTTCGGCGCGGCGCTGGCGCTGGCGCTGCTGGCGGCGCTGGCGCTGGGGCTGGTTCTGGAGGCGCTGGTCTGGCGACGCCTTTATGACCGCCCGCATCTCGATCAGGTGCTGGCGACCTTCGGGGTCATCCTGATCCTGACCGAGGGCGCGCGCGCCCTGTTCGGCCCCTCGCCGCTCAGCCTGCCGCGCCCCGAGATTCTGTCGGGCGCCGTGCCGCTGATGGCGGGGCTGAACTATCCGGTCTGGCGGCTGGCGATCATCGCGGCGGGGCTGGCGGCGGCGCTGGGCCTGTGGCTCATGGTCGCGCGCACGCGGCTGGGGATGCAGGTGCGCGCGGGCGCCGACGACGCCGCGATGATCGGCGCGCTGGGGGTGGATGTCGCGCGGCTGTTTCGCGCGGTGTTTGGTTTGGGCGCGATGCTGGCGGGCTTCGCGGGCGTGATGGCGGCGCCGGTGCTGGCGGTGGAGCCGGACATGGGCGACGGCGTGCTGATCCTGGCCTTCGTGGTGATCGTGATCGGCGGCGTCGGCTCGATCCGGGGCGCGTTCATCGCCGCGCTCATGGTGGGGCTGGTGGACACGCTGGGCCGCAGCCTCAGCACCGATGTCGCGCGGCTGTTCCTGTCGCCCGCCGCCGCCAACGACGCCGGGCCCGCCGTCGCCTCGATGCTGGTTTATGTGCTGATGGCCGCCGTTTTGTTCGCCCGTCCGCAGGGGCTGTTTCCGGCGAGGGCGGGGTGAGGGCCGCCGCCGTGCTGCTGGCGCTGGCGGCGGCGCCGCCGGTGCTGGAGGGCTTGGACGCGGGGTTCTGGGTGGTCACGCTCAGCCGGGCGCTGATCTTCGCGATCGCCGCGATGGCGTTGCAGTTCGTGCTGGGGCGCGGCGGGCTGGTGTGCTTCGGCTTCGCGGCGTTCATGGGGATCGGCGCCTACGCGGTGGGCGTCGCCTACGCCAACGGCGTCGAGGATGCGCTGATCGTGTTTCCGCTGGCGATGCTGGCGGCGGGCGGCTTCGCGGCGCTGACCGGGCTGGCGGCGCTGCGCACGCGCGGCGTGCATTTCATCATGATCACGCTGGCGTTCGGGCAGATGGCGTATTTCGCCGTCACCGCGCTGTCGGCCTATGGCGGCGACGACGGCATGACGCTGTGGACGCGCTCAACCCTCGGCGGCTTCGGCTGGATCGAGGGGCGCTGGCCGCTCTACTATGCCTGCCTTGGCGCCGCCGCAGCGACATGGGCGCTGTTGCGCGCGCTGGGCGCGTCGCGCTTTGGCCGCGTGATCGACGGCGCGCGGCAGAACCCCGGACGGATGGCGGCGCTGGGCTTTGACGTGCGGCGCGCGCAGCTGGCGGCCTATGCGCTCAGCGGCGCGCTGGGCGGGCTGGCGGGGGCGCTGCTGGCCAACCACGCCGAATACGTCAGCCCGGCCTATATGAGCTGGCACCGCTCGGGCGAGCTGATCGTGATGGTGGTGCTGGGCGGCGCCGCAAGCCTCGGCGGCGCGGGGTTCGGCGCGCTGGTCGTGGTGGCGCTGGAGGAGGTTCTGGCGGGCTGGACCCAGCACTGGCGCATCGCCATGGGCCTCATCGTGCTGGCCGTGGCGCTGTTCGCGCGCGACGGGCTTGCGGGGACGCTGACTGGGGCGCTGGCGCGGCTCCGGCGATGAGCGTTCTGGCGGTCGAGGGCTTGCGCAAGCGGTTCGGCGCGCTGGCGGCCACCGACGGCGTGTCGCTGACCGTGGCGCCCGGCGAGGTCCACGCGCTGATCGGCCCCAATGGCGCCGGAAAAACCACGCTGATCGCGCAGATCGCGGGCGCGCTGACGCCGGACGCGGGCGCGATACGGCTCATGGGGCGCGACGTGACCCGCGCGCCGGCGCACGCCCGCGCCCGCGCCGGGCTGGCGCGCACGTTCCAGATCTCGGCGACGTTTCTGGACATGACGGCGCGTGAGAACGCGGCGCTGGCGGCGCAGGCGTTTGCGCGCCGTCCGCTCAACCCCTTCGGCGTCGTGGCGCGCGACCGGGCGCTGAACGCGGCGGCGGAGGCCGCGCTGGCGCAGGTGGGCCTGGCGGGACGCGGCGACATGCGCGCCCGCGCGCTGTCGCATGGCGAGCGGCGCGCGCTGGAGCTGGCGATGGCGCTGGCCGGGCGGCCGCGCCTGCTGCTGCTGGATGAACCGATGGCGGGCGTCGGCCGCAGCGAGACGCATCGGCTGACCGAAACGCTGCAGGCCCTGCGCGGCACGGTGGCGATGCTGCTGGTCGAGCATGACATGGGCGCGGTGTTCGCCTTGGCCGACCGGGTGTCGGTGCTGGTCGCGGGGCGGGTGATCGCCACCGGCGCGCCCGAGGCGATCCGCGCCGACCCGGCGGTGCGCGCCGCCTATCTGGGCGAGGACGGCTGATGCTGTTGCAGGTCTCGGGGTTGCGCGCGGGCTATGGCGGGGCCGACATCCTGCACGGGATCGACCTTGAGCTGGCGGCGGGCGAGGCGCTGGCGCTGATGGGGCGCAACGGCATGG
>CAZRFB010000536.1:0-6290 GCA_964599185.1 uncultured Rhodobacterales bacterium
GCGGCGTGCTATGTTCGTCTTCGATAGGGCTGGAGGCGGAGATGATCCTGAAATGGCTGCTTGTCGCCGCTGCGATGCTGGCGGCCCATCCGGCGGGCGCGCTGCGCGAGGACGGCGCCCGCTATGACCTGAGCATCGCCGGGCTGCCGATCGGCGAGGCCAGCCTCAGCGTCGCCGCCGCCGGCGACGGCTACGCCATCGACGCGGCGGCGGATGTGGGCTTTCTGTTCTGGGGCGGCGCGGGCGCGGCGCGCGCGGAAGGGGCGGCGCGCGCGGGAAAGGCGGCGGGCGCGCAGGCGCTTTCGCCCGCGCGTTACCGGCTGTCCTATGAGGGCGTCTCGCGGCCCGGTTCGGTGTCGATCGACTTCGCGCAGGGCCGCGCCAGCGCCTGGACCTTTGCGCCGCCGATCCCGCCCGAATTCGCCGAGGGGCGCGTGGCGCTGAAGCCGTCCGACCTCGACGGCGTGCTCGATCCGCTCAGCGCGCTGGTGATCGCCGCGCCCGCCGACGTTGACCCCGACACGCTGTGTCGGCGCGTGCTGCCGGTGTTCAGCGGCGTGACCCGGTTCGATCTGGCGCTGGAGGGCGCGCAAACCGCCGCGCTGGGCGATGCGGCTGGGGGCGCGGCAAAGGTTGGCGCAGGGGCTGGCGCCGTCTCCTGCGCGGTGCGCTATCGCCCGGTGTCGGGGCACCGCGAGGGGTCGCCCGGCGTCGCGCGGCTCACGCGCCCCGGCGCGGTGGCGCTGACGCTTGCGCCGCTGGGCGCGGGGTTCTGGGGGCCGGAGCGCGTGGCGGTGCAGACCCGCTTTGGCGCCTTCGAGATCACGCGGCGGCGCTGACCGCGCTCAGGCGGCGTCGGCCGCCGACGCCGCGCCGCCCTTTGAGAGGTTCCGCCGGGGCGCCGCGCCGCCGCCCGTCGCCGCCTCGTCGTCGCGCCACGCCAGCGCCGCCGCCGTCTCCACCCGCTCCGCGCCCAGCGCCCAGCGCGCCCGCGCCAGCGGCGCATAGGCGGCCAGCAGCGCGGCCTCACCCGCGCCCGAGACCAGCGGCGCGCCCAGCGACAGCGCGGCGCCGGGCCGCAGGCCCGCCAGCACCTGCGACAGCGCGGCGGCGTTGTCGGCGAGGTCCAGGTGCAGCCCCGCGACCGGCAGCTTCAGCGCCACATCGACGCTGGCCGCAGGCGCGCCGCCGCCCAAAGCCACCGTCAGCCTGACCGGGCCTTTCGCCAGTTCGTCGTAAGCGGTCCAGAACGCCGCGCGCCGCATCGCGCCAAGGTCGCAGGCCAGCACCGGCTCCTCGACACGCACCCGTTCGGCGCCCGCCTCGGCCAGCGCGCCCAGCAACTCGGCATAGACCGCCAGCACGCCGGGCAGCAGCGTCAGCGGATCAAAGCTGTCGTCGGCGGCGGGCGCCAGCGACAGCCACGAGACCGGCCCCAGCAGCACGGGCCGGGTCTGGACGCCCAGCGCCCGCGCCTCCTGAAACAGCCGCACCGCCTCCAGCGAGGCCAGCCGGAACCGCTGCCCCGGCGCAAGCTCGGGCGCCGTCACCCAGTCCTGCGCCCCGAACCAGCGCGCGCGGCCCATCGCGGGCGCGGCGCGGCTGCCGCGCGCCATCGCCAGCCGCGTCGCCAGCCCGATCTCGCCCTCCTGCGGCGGCGCGAAGCGGGCGGGGATCGCGCCCAGCGCCGCCGTCATGTCGAGCGCGGGGTCGCAGAACGACACGTCGCCCGACAGGATGGCGCCAAGCCCCGCCGCCTGCTGCGCCCGCCAGCGCCGCGCGCGCAGGGCGCGACCCTCGGCCTCCAGCGCCGCCAGATCGCGGGCGCCGCGCCAGTAGGTCTCAAGCGCCACGCGCAGGTCGCGGCGGGCGCCGATGCGCGGCAGGGTATCTGCGGCGGCGATGGTCATGGTCGTCCCTCCGGGGCGGCTGATGCTGCTGCGGAAAATAGCGCTGGCGTCGCATGAAGCGGAAATGGTATTTTGTCGGCATTCAATGAACGGGAGTCATCTATGGCGGTGATCGAGCGCCAGCACCTCGCCATCCTGCGCGAGGTGTCGCGGCAGGGCGGCGTCACGGCGGCGGCGGCGCGGTTGTGCCTCACGCAATCCGCGCTCAGCCACGCCATCAAGCGGCTGGAGGGCCAGATCGGCGTGGCGCTGTGGGAGAAGGACGGCCGCCGCCTGCGCCCCACCGCCGCCGGGCGGCATCTGCTGACGCTGGCCGACCGGCTGTTGCCGCAGTTCGAGCACGCCGAGGCGATCCTCGCCGATTTCGCGGCGGGGCGGCGCGGGGCCTTGCGGATCGGCATGGAGTGCCACCCCTGCTATCGCTGGCTGCTGCGGGTGGTGGCGCCCTATCTGGCGGCGTGGCCCGACATCGACCTCGACGTGAAGCAGGCGTTCCAGTTCGGCGGCCTGGGCGCGCTGGCGGATTTCGAGATCGACCTGCTGATCACGCCCGATCCGGTGCGCCAGCCCGGCCTGCGCTTTGCGCCGGTGTTCGACTATGCGATGATGCTGGCGGTCGCCGCCGACCATCCGCTGGCGGCGAAGGCCGAGGCCGCGCCGCAGGATCTGACCGCCGAGGTGCTGATCACCTATCCGGTGGAGGTCGAGCGTCTCGACATCTACACCCAGTTCCTGATCCCCGCCCAGCGCCTGCCGAAGGCGCGCAAGATCATCGAGACCACCGACATCATGCTGCAGATGGTGGCGGCGGGGCGCGGCGTGACCGCGCTGCCCGACTGGCTGCTGGCGGAATACGCCGCAACCATGCCGATCCGCGCGCTGCGGCTGGGGCCTGAGGGCGTGCGCAAAAGCATCTTCGTCGGCGCGCGCGAGGCGGACATGGACCTCGACTATGTGCAGGGCTTTCTGGGGCTGGCGCGGCGCGAGGCGGCGGGGTTCAGGCGCTGACGCCGCCCCGGATCAGCGCCGCCACCTCCCGAAGCGGCGGCGGCCCGCTGGGGTCGGCGGCGATATAGCGCGGCCGCCACAGCGGGGCGAAGCCCTCGGCGAAGGCGCGCAGGGCCTCGGGGCTGTCGAAATGCGGCCCCAGCGCGAACAGCCCCGGCCCGCAGTCGCGCCACAGCAGCGCGCCGCGCCGCGCCTCGTCGCCCGCCAGCGGCGCCATGCCCAGCGTCAGGCTGGCGAGACCTTCGGCCTTCAGCGTCAGCGCCAGTTCGGCGAACAGGAACGCCAAAGCGTTGGGCGTGGCGTGGCCGGTGTGGCGGATCACGTCCACGGCGGCGCGCGGCCCCGCCACCAGCAGCGCGGCGAAGCCGACCACCGCGCCGTCGCGGCGGATCAGCGCCAGTTCGCGCCCCGCCAGCCAGCCCTGCGCCGCGCGCCCGGCCAGAAAGCCGCGCTCCGGCGCGGCGCGGTCCATCGCCCAAAGCTCGGCGATCGCCGCCAGCGCATCGGCCAGCGCGGCGTCGTGCGGCGGGCGGACGCGCTCCAGCGTCAGGCCGTCGCCCTTCGCGCGCTCATGCGTGGCGCGCAGCCTGCGCCGCGCGGGCGTGTCGAGCGCGAAGCCGGGCAGCGGCAGCATCGCCTCCTCGCCGATCAGGCTGAGGCTGAGGCCAAGGTCCAGCATCAGCGGCGCGTGGCGCTGACCGACGCCGAAGAACGCGGGCCGCGCCCCCTCGCGCCGCGCGGCGTCGGCGAAGGCCCAGGCCATGCGCGCCATCGCCTCCGGCGGCCCCGCCGGCGCGCCCAGCGCCACCCACGCGCGGCCCTGCGCGCCGAAAGTCACGAAGGCGTCGCCCGCGTCCGACAGCAGCAGCGCCTTGTCGCCGCTCAGCGCCAGCAGCGCCGTTGGCGCGTCCTGCGTCGCCGCGGTCCGCGCCGCCGCCGCCAGCGTCGCCGCGTCGGGCGCATGCGGGCGCAGCCGCGCGCCGCGCAGGCCATAGGCCAGAAGGCCCAGCGCGATCAGCAGGCTGGCCAGAAGCCCGGCGCGCAACGCGGGCGGCGCGCGCTCGTCCAGCGCGAAACGCCACCACTGCTCATTGGCGAAGGGCGTGCTCTTGTGGGCGAAATACAGCACGAAGGCGCAGGCGGCGCCGGTGCCGGCCACCAGCGCCAGCCACCCCGGCGTCAGCACGCCGCGCGTCAGCCGCCCGGCGCGGTGGAACTCGCGGCGGCTGGGCGCCAGCACCAGCGCCGCGGCCAGCAGCATCAGCGCGCGGTCGAGATCGCGCCCCGTGGTTAGCGCCGCCTCCAGCGCCGCGCCCGCGCCGGCCAGCAGCGCCGCCATGCCCAGCCACCACGCGCCCTCCACGCGCTGCGCCATCGCCAGCGCGATCACCACCAGCGCGGCGCCGACGGCGCTGGAGATCAGCGCGCGCCCCTCGACAAAGGCCAGCGGCGCCAGCAGATCAAGTTCCTCCGCCGCCTCCTGCGCGCCGGGGATCAGCGCGCCGAGCATCATCCACAGCCCGGAGGCGAACACCATCGCCGCCAGCGCCAGCGGCGCCACCGCGCTGACTGCGCGGAACACCGGCGTCATCGCCGACACCGCGTCCACCCCCGCCAGCCGCAAGAGCGCCATGCGCGCCTCGTTCAGCGCCAGCAGCGCCAGCGCCAGCGCGAACGGCGTGAAGTAATACACCACCCGATACAGCAGCAGCGCCGCCGCCGCCTGATCCAGCGACACCGAGGCCGGCAGCGCGGCCAGCACCACCGCCTCGAACACCCCCACGCCGCCGGGCACATGGCTGACCACGCCCGCCATGGTGGCGGCGGCGAACACGGCGAGGAACGCCGCGAAACCCATGTCGGAGGCGGGCAGCAGCAGATAGAGCGTCAGCGCCGACAGTGAGATGTCGGCCAGCGAGAACACCACCTGCGCGCCCAGCACCGGCAGCGAGGGCGCGCGCACCGTGAACCGCCCCAGCCGGAACGCGCCCTGCCGCACCGCCGCCACGGCCAGCGGCGCGGCCAGCGCGACCAGCGCCGCGACGGCGGCCCAGCGCGTGTTTTCCGGCGACAGCGGCGACAGCGCGGCCAGCGCCTCGGGGTGCAGCGCCAGCGCCGCCAGCCCCACCGTGGTCGCCGCCACCCCGAACGACACGGCGGCGAAGGTTGACACCGCCGCCACGTCATAGCCGTCCAGCCCCAGCGCGCCATAGATGCGATAGCGCACCGCGCCGCCCGACAGCGCGCTCAGTCCGATGGTGTTGCCGAAGGCGTAGGCCATGAACCCGCCCGCGACCACCACGCCAAACGGCAGCGGCTTGCCGATGTGGCGCAGGCCCGACCAGTCATAGCCGATCAGCGCCGCATAGCCGCCCATGGCGGCGGCGAAGGCCAGCGCCAGCGTCGTCCACGGCGTCGCGCGCATCTGCGCCGTCACGTCGGGCAGGCTCACCTCGGCCAGCAGCCCGCTCAGCGCGTAAAGCCCCAGCGCGAACAGCCCCGCCGTGGCGATATAGGGCAGCGCCGCCTTCAGCCGCCGCAGCGTGGCGTTGCTGAAATCCGGCGGCGTGCTGAAGCCGGGCGCGTCTGAGGCCGCCATGGGGTGCGATGGTTTCCCTGTTTCGAGACGCCCGCGCTCTAGCACGGTCGCGGCGCGGGCCAAAGGGGCGGCGGGCCGCGGGATTTGCGCAGCGCCTTGCGACGACGCCCTACCGCGCCGCGCCGCGCTTGAGCGACCACATCGCGCCCAGCGGCGCGACGCCGGTGACATGGTGCAGCGCCGCCATCCCGGCATGGCCCAGCAGATAGGCCCAGGCCAGGTTGCCGAACAGCCCGTGCAGGTCGAGCAGCAGGTCGCCGCCCAGCCAGAACCACGCCGCGCCGCTCAGCGCCATCGCGCTCATCAGCAGCAGGCCCAGCCCGTGCGCCGCGCTGGCGAGCGCCGCCGTCTCGTCGTGACCGGGCAGGCGCAGCCGCGTCAGCGCATCCTTCAGCGCCAGCGCCTCGGCCTTGAGCGCCGCCCGGCGCGCGGGTGCGGCCCAGGGAAACAGCGCCCCCGGCGCCGTGCCGACGCGCCGCAGCGTCAGGTTCAGCCAGAACAGCGCGATCAGCGCCAGCGCCGCCAGCCCGGCGTATTCATGCGCCCACAGCGCCAGCCCGTCGGCCCGGCCCGGCTCGGGCCCATCCATGACGAGGCTGATCACAAGCTGAAAGGCGACGGCGAGCGCGACGCCCGCGTGAAACAGGCGGGTGGTGAAGACGTGGCGGACGGCGGCTGACATGGCTTTGGGTCTTTCCTGAACGGCGAAGCGGCTTGGATATGGGGGCGGCGCGCCCGCGGCGCCCAGCCTGCGCGCCTGTCGAAAGGCGATC
>CAZRFB010000537.1:0-3400 GCA_964599185.1 uncultured Rhodobacterales bacterium
GACTGCGGCGCGCATCAGGGTCGAACACGCCGAGCCGATGGCGGTGGACTTCCACGCGCTGGCGCGCGGCTTCGGCGCCGCCTATCAGCGCGTCAGCGCGCCGGAGTTTTTGCGCGAAGGGTTGCGCGCGGCGACCTCGCGCAGCACGCCGACGCTGCTGGAGCTGCGCGACGAATACTGGTTCGGCTGAGCGCGCCCGCCCGGCCTATTCCGCGGCCCGCGCCCTCAGCGCCGGCGCGTAAAGGCGCTGCGGCGGGATGTGCAGCCGCGCCACGGCGCCCAGCGCCACCACGCCGGGCCGCTCGACCCAGCCCGTCACGCCGCGCCGCCCGACCGCGAGGCGCGGGAAGGCGCCGCCCTTGCCGGGATGATGGCGCTCGATCACCTCGCCCACGAAGCGGCACGGGCCGTTCTCCATGTCCACCGCCAGGGTGGTCCCGTCGCCGAAGATCAGCCGCGAGCCGGGCGGGATCTGCGTGAAGTCGGGGATCCCCTCGAACACGATGTTCGCTCCGGTCCATTCCGGCGCGATGCGGTCGATGTCCATCGCCTGCGCCACCTGAGCGAGATCCTCGACCGACAGCATCGAAAGCTGGCGGGTGTTGCGGATCTCGGTCCCGCGCGGATGCTGGAGTTTTACGCGCGAGCAGGAGGGCCGCGTCAGCCCGGCGTGGCACTCGCCCACCGGCCCGGCCCAGCCGAGCGTCATGGTCTCGACCGGCGCCGACTCCAGCGTCACGGCGCGGTCATGCACAAGGCCGAGAAAGACCACGCGGCCTGAAATGTCGGTGGGGGTGAGAATCGCCATGGTCTGTCCTCCTGCGCCGGAAGCATAGTGCGCCGGGATCGTGCGGCGCGCCAAGCGCCGCCTGCACCGAAGGGGGGAAACCATGCGACAAGTCCGCTGGGGCGTGATGGGCGCCGCAAAGATCGCCCGCGAGCATCTCGCGCCCGCGATCCACATGAGCGCCTCGGGCGTGCTGGCCGCCGTGGCCAGCAACGATGCGGGACGTGCAGGCGCGCTGGCCGCGCCCTATGGCGCGCGCGCGATCGTCGGCTATGACGCGCTGCTGGCCGACCGCGAGATCGACGCGGTCTATATCCCGCTCGCCAACAGCGACCACGTCGGCTGGACGCTCAAGGCGCTGGCGGCGGGCAAGCATGTGCTGTGCGAAAAGCCGATCGCGCTGGAGGCGGCGCAGATCGACACGCTGATCGCGGCGCGCGACGCGGCGGGGCGGCTGTGCGCCGAGGGCTTCATGGTCACGCATCACCCGCAATGGGCGCGGGCGCGCGCGATCATCGCCAGCGGCGAACTGGGCGCGTTGCGGCAGGTGGACGGCGCCTTCAGCTTCCTCAACGCCGACCCCGCCAACATCCGCAACCGCGCCGATCTGGCGGGCGGCGCGCTGCGCGACATCGGCGTGTATCCCGTCGTGACGACACGCTTCGCCACCGGTCTTGAGCCGGTCGCCGCCCGCGCGCGCCTCGACTGGGACGCGGGCATCGACGCCACCGCGCGCGTCTCGCTCGATTTCCCCGGCTTCGCCGCCGAGTTCTACGTCTCGATGCGCATGGCCGCGCGGCAGGAGATGGTGTTTCACGGCGACAAGGCGTGGCTGCGGGTGCGCACGCCGTTCAACGCCGGTCTCTACGGCGAGGACGTGCTGGAGCTGCGCGATGCCGCGGGAAACTACCGGCTGGAGCGGTTTCCCGCCGTCAACCAGTATGTGCTCCAGATCGAGGCGTTCAACCAGAGCGTGCTGAGCGGGGCGCCGTTCCCCTGTCCGCTGGAATTCTCGCGCGGCAATCAGGCGGTGATCGACGCGATCTATCGCGCAGGCGCGGGCGGCGAGGCGGCGGTGTGACGGGGGCGGGTGGACAAGGGCGCGGCGCTTGCGCCCCGGCCCCGCCTGGCGGCCTTCCGGTGGAAGGCCGTCGGGGCCGGTCGGCCAGAGGCGCAAGCCGGAGGCCGAGGGGGCTGCTGCATGGACGACGGCGCAGATCGGCGCGCGGTCGCCTGGCGGCCGCGTTTCGCGGTCGCCGGGGGGAGGCGACCGCGGGCCGATCCGACGCGGGTCGGATCGGCCGGGCGCCTTTTCGCCTGTCGCGCTCAGGCCGGGCGTGATGAAGTTGCGCGCAATCTGAACGCCGCCACCCGCCGCCGACAGGTCAAGACCGTTGACTTTGCACACGCGGCGCCCCAAGTCTGGCGCACCGACAGCGCAGGCCGCGCCGCACTTCGCGCAGCCCATCGTCGCCATCCAATGAAGCTTCCGCCAGATGCGCTTGGCGATCGCCGAGCCCGGACCTGACCGCCAGAACGCGGCCGGCCGGAAGATATCTGTGGAAAGACAGTTTTGACCCAGTTTACCGATTTCGCCCTGTCGCCGGCGATCCAGAAGGCGCTTGTGCAGACCGGCTTCACCGCGCCGACCCCGGTGCAGGCGCAGGCGATCCCGCCGCAGCTTGAGGGGCGCGACATGCTGGCGCTGGCGCAGACCGGCACCGGCAAGACCGCCGCGTTCGGCCTGCCGCTGATCGAGCAGCTTGCCGGCCGCCCGGGCCGCCGCCGCCCCGCCTCCGCCCGCGCGCTGATCCTGGCGCCGACGCGCGAGCTGGCGGTGCAGATCGACGAGGATTTGCGCCGCTTCGGCAAGAACCTGGCGCTGAAAACCGTGCTTGTGCTGGGCGGGATGTCGCGCAGCAATCAGGTGCGCGCGCTGGCGCAGGGCGTCGATGTGATCGTCGCCACCCCCGGCCGCCTGATCGACCTGATGGACGAGGGCCGCGCGCGGCTCGACGGGCTTGAGGTGCTGATCCTCGACGAGGCCGACCGGATGCTCGACATGGGCTTCATCCGCGACATCCGCAAGATCGCCGCCGTGACGCCGAAAACCCGCCGCACCGCGCTGTTCTCCGCCACCATGCCCGCCGAGATCGACACGCTGGCGCAGGAGCTTTTGCGCGAGCCGGTGCGCGTCGAGATCGCCCGCTCGGGCGAATCGGTGCAGGCCATCGAGCAGCGGGTGGATTTCGTGCAGGGCGGCTACAAGCGCCAGCACATGGCCAAGCTGCTGGCCGACCCCGCCATGGCGCGGGTGATCGTGTTCGCCCGCACCAAGCGCGGCTGCGACCGCGTCGCCAAGAACCTTGAGATCGACGGCTTCCGCGCCGAGGCGATCCACGGCGACAAGGCGCAGAACGCCCGCCAGCGCGCGCTCGACGCCTTCAAGCGCGGCCACGCCCGCGTGCTGGTCGCCACCGACATCGCCGCGCGCGGCATCGACGTCGAGGGCGTGACGCATGTGGTGCAGTTCGAGCTGCCCGACGAGCCGGAGAGCTACACGCACCGCATCGGCCGGACGGGGCGCAACGGCGCCACCGGCATCGCCATCAC
>CAZRFB010000538.1:0-1688 GCA_964599185.1 uncultured Rhodobacterales bacterium
GCGTTGGCGAAAGTATAGGTCGAGACCGCCAGAATCGCGGCGGCGGCATAGATCTCCAATCCGTCGGGCACCATGCCGAACCAGTAGATCATCATCGCCGGCACGACGACATAGTTGAGATAGTCGGTCACGTTGTCGAGCGTGGCGCCGTCGAACTGCGGCGTCAGCTCCGAGACGCGGGCCTTGCGCGCCAGCGTGCCGTCGATGCCGTCCACGAACAGCGCCAGCCCCAGCCACAGGAACGCCGCCAGCCGGTCGCCCTCCAGAATCGCGACCAGCGCCAGAAAGCCCAGCACCACACCCGAGGCGGTGAAGGCGTGCACCGCCCAGGCGCGGGCGACCTGAACCTGGCGACGCGACGGGCGCTTGCGCGTCATCGGCGGGCCTCCTGCGCCAGCGCGTCGCGCGCGGCGGCCAGCCCCGCCGCCGGGCTGGCGAGCGGCGCGGGCGCGCGCGCGGCCCGCGTGGCGGCGCCGGTCATCGACGCCTGCGCCAGCGCCACCACGTCGGCGCCGCCGTCCCGCGCCGCGTCGGCGGCGGCGGCCACCGCGTCGAGATAACCGTCGTGATCGCCCGCAAGGAACCGCGCCCAGGCGCCGGGGATCATCCGGGTCTCGACCCGCGCGCCGCTGCGCGCGGCAGCGGCGGCGAACAATCGCGCGGTCGGCGCCAGCGTGCTTTGCGCGGCGCAGAGCGCCACCACCCGCCCGCCGCCGCGCGTCGCCTGCGCCGCCAGCGCCGCATCGACGCGCAACACCGGTACCGCCGCGTCGCACGCCGCCGCCGCCTCGCCCAGCGTCGAGCAGGTCAGCAGCACCGCGTCCGCGCCCGCCGTCAGCGCCAACAGCGCGGCGCGCGTCTCATCCGCTATCGCGGGCGTCATGCCGTCGGCGCGCCCCGCCGCCGCCAGCAGGTCGGCGCGCAGCGTGTGGCTGAGCGCGCCGGGCGGCAGGCCCAGCGCCTGCGCCGCGTCCTCGAACTGGCCGATGTTGACGGCGGCGGTGTGCAGGCAGGCGATCCGCATCACGCCGCGCCGCCGCCAGACGCGCCGCCGCCAGAGGCCCCATCGTGCGCCCAGTCCCAATACAAGGCGCGGGCGCGCTGGAAAAAGCGGCCCGGCTGAAGGCGGCGGTCGTCGAACGCGGTGACCGGCAGCACCTTGGCCATGTTGCCGGTGGAGAAGATCTCGTCGGCGGCGCGGAAATCCTCGATGGTCAGCGTGGTCTCGGCCACCGTCACGCCGTCGCGGCGCAAGAGGTCGATCACCCGCTGACGCGTCACGCCGTTCAGAAAACTGCCGTTGGGAACCGGCGTCGCCACCACGCCGTCGCGCGCCAGGAACACGTTGGCGGTGGCCAGTTCCGCCACATTGCCCAGCGCGTCGCACACCAGCGCGTTGTCGAAACCCTTCTCCGCCGCCTCGCGCAGCATCCGCGCGTTGTTGGGATACAGGCACGCCGCCTTGGCGTTGACCGGCATGCAGTCGAGCGTCGGGCGGCGATAGCGGGTGGTGGTGATCGAGAACCCGTTCGGCGCGGGCATCGGCGCCGACCAGAGCACCAGATGAAACCGCGTGCTCTCCGGATCGGCCATCACCGCGCGCGCGTCGCCGCGCTCGGCCCAATAGGTCGGGCGGATGTAGAGCGCGGCGTCGGCGGCAAACTTCGCCACGCCCTCGCGCGCGATCT
>CAZRFB010000539.1:0-3499 GCA_964599185.1 uncultured Rhodobacterales bacterium
TGTTACGGCTCAGTATCTCGACGATGAGACTGGTTTCCCGATAGTGTCGGGTATGAAGGATGAAGCCCGCTTCGTTATCGACCCGCTCGGCCATGCTCATTCATGGCCGAGCGACTTGATCAGCGCCGCGTTGTCGGCCCAGCCGCTCTTCACCTTGACCCAGCATTGCAGGAAGACCTTGGCGTCGAATAACTTTTCCATGTCCTGGCGGGCCTCGGTGGAGATGCGCTTGAGGTGCTCGCCGCCCTTGCCCAGCAGGATGGGCTTGTGCGCGTCGCGATCGACCCAGATCACCGCGTGGATGCGACGTAGACCGGAAGGCTCGGTCTCATATTGCTCAATCTCGACGGCAATACCATAGGGGATTTCGTCACCGGTCAGGCGGAACACCTTTTCCCGCAATATCTCCGCCGACAGGAAGCGCTCGCTGCGGTCGGTGATGGCGTCCGCCTCAAAAAGCGGCTCGGGCTCGGGCAGGTATTTGCCGACGATGCCGAGCAGCCGGTCGCCATCCTTGCGCTCCACCGCCGCCATGGGCACGATCTCAGCGAACTCGAAGCGGGTCGCGGTCTCCTTGAGGAACGGCAGCAGACGGGTCTTGTCGGCCAGCATATCGATCTTGTTGACGATCAGGATGACCGGTTTGTCCGCTGGCAACAGTTTCAGCGCCTTCTCGTCGGCCGGGGTGAGGCGCATCGCTTCGATGAGGAATAGCACGGCATCCACTTCGGACAGCACGTTCTTGACTACCCGGTTCATCGACTGGTTGAGGGCGTTGCGATGCTCAGTCTGGAAGCCGGGGGTATCGACGAAGACGAACTGCGCGTCGCCTTCGGTGCGCACCCCGAGGATGCGGTGGCGGGTGGTCTGCGGCTTGCTGGAGACGATACTGACCTTGGCCCCGACCAGATTATTGATAAGCGTGGATTTGCCGACGTTGGGCCGGCCGACGATGGCGAGTTTGAACGACATGCGCGTGGCGATACGCTATCGGCCCTGCGGCGTCCAGCGCTCTCCCGCCGCTCAGCGCAGCGCGTGCAGCACGCCATCGTCCGACAGCACATAGACCACGCCGCCCGCGATCACCGGCGCGACACCGGCGCCGCCGGGGATGTCGGCGCCCGGCAGCGCGGCGCCGTTCTGCGCGTCGAACGCCAGCAGCCCGGCTTCGGTGGACGTGACATAGACCACGCCGCCCGCCACCACCGGCCCGCGATAGCCGATCAAGCCGGTGCGGTCCTCCGGGTCGGTATAGCGGGGCAGCTGCGCCGACCACATGGTTTCACCCGTCGCCGCCGCCAGCCGCATCACCCGCGCGTCGTTGGTGACCACGAACAGCGTCGGCCCGATCACCCAGACCGGCGAGGCGGCGCCAAGCTGGCGCAGCCAGCCGCGCGCGCCGGTGCGCCCGTCGATGGCGACAAGCTGGCCGCTGTCGTTGGCGGCGAACACCGCCTGCCCGGCGATCACCGGGTCGCCGGAGATGTCGGTGACGTCGATGCTGGCGCTGCCGCGCCCGCCGCCGGTGAGCGCGTCCGACCAGATGCGCCGCCCGTTGGAGGCGCGCACCGCCAGCAGCTCGCCCGAGGTGAACGGCAGCACGGCGAGCTCTCCGCTGATCGCCGGGCTGGCGCCGCCCAGCACGCCCGCCCCGCCCGGCGCCCCCAGCGCGCGCCACAGGATGCCGCCGGTGGCGGCGTCCAGCCCAAAGCCCTGATTGGCGCGCGTCACCGCCACGATGCGCCCGGCGGAGACCGCAGGCGCCGCGCGCAGCGGCGCGCCAAGGCTCTGACGCCAGAGAATTTCGCCGTCCGCGGCGCTCATCGCCAGCACTTCGCCAAAGCCGGTGGTCGCGATCAGCCGCCCGTCGATGAACGCCAGCCCGCCGCCAAAGCCGTCGCGGTCGCCCTCGCCCTCGGGCGTGACCTTGGCGCGCCACAGCACGCGGCCCGAGGCGGCGTCCACCGCCGCGACGCCCGATTCGGCGTCGAGCGTATAGACCCGCCCCTCAGCCACCACCGGCGACGCGGTGATCCGCGACGCGCCGCCCGACCCGGCGCCGACATCGGCCCGCCACGCTTCGCGCACGCCTTGCGGCCCGGCGAGATGACCCGGCGCGCGGGTGGAGACGACGCCGCCCTGCGGCCAGTCGGCGTTGGCCAGCGGCGCGCCCAGCGACGCGATCTCGCCCGCGCGCTCGGGCGCGATCACCCGCTCCGGCACGGCGGCGCGCACCGGGGTGCGGGCGCCCTCCAGCTTCACCTCCGCCTCGCCGAACAGGCCGCAGCCGCCCAGCAGCAGCGCGACGAGGGCGGGCGCCGTCGCGGCGCGCAGGCTGCGCCCGGTCATCCGTTCACCGCCTGCGCGCCCAGCGTGGCGAGCGCCTCGCGCGCCCGCGCGCGCAGATTTTCGGTCGCCAGCGGATCGGCGGCGACCGCGTCCAGATCAGCCCGCGCCGCCGCGCGGTCGCCCAGCGCCAGATGCGCCGCCGCGCGCGCCTCGAGCGCCAGCAGGCGGAACGGCCCGCCCTCGGCGGTCAGCGGCGTCAGCGTGGCGATGGTCGCCGCCGCCCCGGCCTGCGGCGCCGCCAGCACCGCCGCGCGATACGCGGCGAAGGCCGCGAAGGCGGGTTCGGTGTCGGCGGCCTCGGCGATGCGGCCATAGGCCTGCGCCGCGCCGCCCGCGTCGCCCGCCGCCGCCAGCTCCGCCGCCGCGCGCAGCCGCGCCAGCGTGGCGGTGCCGCCGTTCGCGCCGCCGTCCGCAGCGTCGGCCAGCGCGAGAAACGCCTCCGCGCGGGCCGCAGGCGCCGCCGCCTCGCCCGCCGCGATCATCCTTGCGCCCATCTCCTGCGCCGCCGTCGCGCGGCTGTGGTCGCGCCAGGCGCTGAACGCGGTCGCCCCGACCGCCAGCACGACCCCGCCGAGCACGGCCGGCGCATAGCGCCGCCACAGCCGGAACATGCGGTCGCGGCGGACCTCCTCGGAGACCTCCTGGATGAAGCTGTCGCTGTCGCTCACGCCCTGCGCCCTCTCATTGTTCGCGGCCGAACCCTATCGTCCAACCCGCGCCGCGCCAAGGGCCGGGAGCGGCGAGCGGGATAGGCGGCGGGAGGCGGCGGGCGGCGCGTCGCCGACGCCCCGGTCCCGATCAGCGGCTTTCCGGTGGAAAGCCGCCGGGACCGGTCGGCGGGAGGCGCAAGCCGGACGCCGAGGGGGCCGCGACACGGACGACGGCGCCGGGATCGGCGCGCGGCCGCCCGGCGGACGCGTTTCGCGGTCGCCTTGGGGCGGGCGGCCGCGGGCCGATCCGACGCGGGTCGGATCGACCGGGCGCTGTTCGCGGCGGGTGCGCGCGGGCCGCGCGCCAGCGATGCGCCGCAATCCCTGCATATCGCCTCCCCGCCGCGTCAGCCCGCCTTGGGCTTGTAGGTGTGCTCCTCGCCGGGAAAGGCCCGCGAGCGCACCTCCGCCGCATAGCGCGACACCGCGTCGTCCATCAT
>CAZRFB010000540.1:0-1773 GCA_964599185.1 uncultured Rhodobacterales bacterium
GTCAGCCTCGGCCACGCCCCAGCCCCGGACCCCGCGCCGGGGCCTCGCGCAGCCGCTTCAGCCGCGCCCGGCGCCGGGGCCTGACCGGGAGGCGCCACGACGCCTGAGCCGCCCCGGCGCAAGAGCCGGGGCGGCGCGCCCGCTCGCAGCGACGCCGCGCTACCGTGTGCGCGCCGCCAGAAACGCCATCAGCGCCGCGCGGTCTTCAGGGTCGCCGATGCGCTGTTCGGGCATTTTCGTCCCCGGCGTATAGGCGGCGGGGCCGTGTTCGAACAGCGCCGACACCGTCTCCGGCGTCCAGACGATCGCCATGTCGCGCAGCGCCGCCGAATAGGCGAAGCCGGGCGCGGTGGCGATGCGGCGGCCGAACAGGCCGTGCAGCGTGGGGCCTGCGCGGGCGCCGTCGTCGGGCGTCAGCGTGTGGCAGGCGACGCAGGCGCGAAACACCTGCGCGCCGCGGCTGTCGCCAAGGCCCGCCAGCAGGTCGGGCGTGGTGATGTCGGCGCGGTCGAGCGGCGCGCCGGTGCTTGCGTCCCAGCGCCGCACCACGCGGTCGCCGCCGCCCGCCAGCAGCGTGGCGCCAGCGTCGGCGAAGGCGACCGACCAGACCGGGCCGACCTCCGCGATCACCCGCGTCACCGCCGCCGCCGCGCGGTCGATCAGCGTGATCCGCCCCGAGACCGACGCCGCCGCCAGCGTCGCGCCGTCCGGCGACAGCGCCAGCGCCACCACCGGCCCGCCGTCGGTCGCCACCTCCGCCCGCGCGCGGCCTGCGCCGTCGATCAGCCGCACCGCGCCGTCGGCGCCCGCCGCCGCGATCTCGCCATCCGCCGCGACCGCCAGCGCGTTCAGCGGCGTCGGCAGCGTCAGGACCAGCGGCGCCGCGCCGTCGCGCGGCCACAGCCGCAGCGTCAGGTCATACCCCGCGCTCGCCAGCCGCCCGTCGGGCAGAAAGGCGACCGCGTTGACCGGCCCCTGATGCCCCGACAGCGTGCGCGCCGCGCCGTCGCCCAGCGGCGTCAGCCGCACCACGCCGTCCCATCCCGCCGACGCCAGCCACAGCCCGTCGGGCGACACCGACAGCCCCGCCACCGGCGCTGCGTGCGCCGCCTCCACCCGGTGCGGCGCATCCTCGCCGCGCCGCCAGAACGCCAGCCGTCCGTCCTCGCCCGCCGACACGAAGCCGCCATAGGGCAGCAGCGCGACCGCGTTCACACCGCCCTCATGAAAGCGCAGCACCCGCCGCGCCGCGCCGTCGCCGGTGGACCAGACGATCACCGTGGTGTCGAACGAGCCGGTCACCGCCAGATCGCCCGACACCGCCAGCGCGCGCACCGGCCCGCCATGGCCGCGCAGTTCCGCCGCCAGCGCGGCGCCCGAGACCAGCGCGGCGACAACCGCGCACGATGCGATCAGTTTTTTCATGGAAATCAAACCTAGCGCGCCAGATCGAGCGGCGCCACCACCAGAGCGCCCGCCTCGCGCGCGAAATGCGCGGTGACGCCGTAGATCCGCGCCAGCAGCGCGGGCGTCAGCACCGCTTCGGGCGGCCCCTCCGCGACGATCCGCCCGGCGTCGAGCACCGCCAGCCGGTCGCACCAGCGCGCCGCCAGCCCCAGCTCGTGCAGCGAAGCGAGCACGCCGCGCCCCTCGCCCGCCAGCGCGCGGAACGTCGCCATCAGCGCGATCTGATGCGCGGGGTCCAGCCCCGCCGCAGGCTCGTCGGCCATGAGCAGCGGCGCGCCCTGCGCCAGCGCGCGCGCCATCAGCGCC
>CAZRFB010000541.1:0-10203 GCA_964599185.1 uncultured Rhodobacterales bacterium
TCGGTGGCGTTGCGGGTCGAGAGGATCGCGCCGCGGTTGTCCACCTCGCGCACCGGCGTCGCGCGCACGCCGCCGGCGTCATAGCTGGTGACGCGCTCGGTCAGCACCAGCGACGAGAACTCGACGCTGGCGCGCTTGTAGCCCTTGGTCTCCGAGTTCGCGATGTTGTCCGAGATCGTGGACAGCTTGCTCGCGTTCACGTTCAGACCCATCACACCCGCGTTCAACGCCGAGGAAATACCCATGCCTTCGCCCTTTCTGGGATACGCAACCTTGGGCGCAACCATGCGCGCGGAGGGTTTAACGAGGCGCTAATGGCCCGATTCGGCCGCTGGCGGCGCCGTCTCGCCCGCCTTCGCGGCGGCGGGCGGCCCGCCGTGCGGCGTGGCCGCGCTGGCGCCCGAGGCGCCGCCCAGGCCGCGCAGCAGGGTGATCTCGACGCGGCGGTTGCGCGGGTCGAGCGGGTCTTCGGCCACCGGCTGCGTGGCGGCCTTTCCCGAAACCTCGGCGATGCGGCCCGCGTCCAGCCCCGACTCGATCATCAGCCTGCGCGCTGTGTGCGCGCGGTCCGACGACAGCGACCAGTTGCCGTCGTCGCCGCCCTTGCTGAAGGCGGCGGCGTCGGTGTGGCCGGTCAGCGACACGTCGTTGGTCACCAGTTGCGCCACGCTCGCCACCACCTCCACCAGCGCGCGCAGCATCGGCGTCGGCGTGGACGAGCCGCGCTCGAACAGCGGCGCGCCGTCGGTGTCGAAGATGTCGATCACCAGCCCGTCGCGGGTGACGCGGGTGCGGATGTGGCGCAGCATCTCACGCTCGGCGTCGCTCTCGCCGCTGAGCGATTCGAACGCCGCCTCGATCATCGCCAGCGCGCGCGCCTCGGTCGCCTCGCCGCCCGCAGCGTTCTGGGCCTGCGCCTGCGCGTCGGCGACGCCGGCCGCGCCGCCGGTGGGCCGCGCCTGCTCCTCCTTGCCGCTTTCGGCCTTCGCGCCCTTCACGGTGACGGAGTCGCCGCTGAACGCGCTGGTCCCGCCGCCGGAGATCTGGGCGATGGGGATGCGGTTGTCGAAATAGTCCGCAAGGCCCTTCTTGGTGTCCTCGCTGGTGGCGTTGAGCAGCCACATCAGCAGGAAGAACGCCATCATCGCGGTCACGAAGTCGGCGTAGGCCACCTTCCAGGCGCCGCCATGGTGGCCGCCGCCCTGAACCTTCTTGATCTTCTTGATGATGATATTCGGCGCGTTACCGGCCATTGCGCGCAGCGCCTTTCAACGGGGATCACGCGGCGACGCTGCATCGGCCAGGTTGATAAAACGTTCATGGCGTGAAGCGGTTAACGGCTTGGCAAGGCGGCGCGGCCAAGGTCGGGGCCGTATCGATATGCGGAGCGGCCATGTCCACCAACGCGATCCTGCGCCGGAAGATCGAGCAGTCGCGCGTCTCGGTCTCCTCCTACCCCAAGCTCAGCGTGCTGGCCGCCACCCACGCGCGCGAGACGGCCGCCCGCGTGCGCGCGCTGTTCAACACGCTGGCCGACGTCAAGACCGAGGCGAGCGCGGTGATCCGCGCCGGGCGCTATCTGCGCGGGCTGCCGACGCCCTCGGTGCTGGGGGTGCTGGAGGTCAACGGCGTCGCCAACGCCGCCGCGTTCCACATCGACGCCGAACTTGTCAGCCACATCATCGATCTGTCGCTGGGCGGCGACAGCGCGATCGACAGCTCCTACCCTGACCGACAGCCTACGCTGATCGACCTCGCCATGTGCGGCCGCTTCGCCAACGCGGTGCTGGACGCGTTCGACGCCGCCGTGGCGACCGTGTGCCGGGGCAAGTCGCTGGGCGTCATGCGCTGCACCCGGTTCGAGACCACGCCGCAGATGGCCAACATCGCCCCCGAACGCTCGGAGGTGATGATCATCAACCAGCGGGTGGAGGTGGGCGAATCGACCCGCAATGGTTTCTTCGAACTGGTGCTGCCGCTGTCGGTGGTCGATTCGATCAAGGTCGATCTGATGCAGCATTTCGGCTCGCCCTCGACGCTGAATTCGGACCTGTGGGAGCGTCACCTGCGCCACAGCCTGATGAAGGCGGGGCTGCTGGTGGACGCGGTGATCGACAGCCAGAAGGTCTCGCTGGCGGCGCTGTCGGCGATGAAGGCCGGCGACGTGCTGCCGCTGGGGCGCAACGCGGTGGATGAGCTTGAACTGGTGATGACCAGCTCGCGCGGGCGCACCGTGATCGGGCGCTGTCGGCTGGGCGCCAAGGGCGCGTTCAAGGCTGTCAAGCTGACCGAAGACCCGCCCCCTGAACTCATCGAGCAACTGCGTCTGGAGCGCTGAGCGCAGGGCTTGCGCGCCGCGCGCAGCCGGGGCCTTCTGATCCCTGGCGGCGGCGGAGCGCAGGGTATGCAGACGGGCGGGATCAGGCTTCTCGACCATGGCGACCCCGCTGCGCTGCTGGCGTGGGCGGGCGCCGACGACGCCGACCTGCGCGCGCTTGCGCGGCTGGCGCCGCGTCTGACGGCGCTGTTCATCCTCGCCGCGCCACAGGCGCCGGGGGCGGTGGTGGTGGGCGGGCTGCTGGCGCAACCGGCGGGCGCGCCGCTCAGCGTCACCGGCGCGGGGTTTTCGCGGCGCGCGGCGCTGGCGGGTTGTCTGGGCGAGGCGGCGGAGGCGCTGGCGCAGGCGCCCTGCGCAGGCGACATCGTCGCGCGCGCGCCGCTGGCGGCGCCGCCTGCGGGTCATGGGCTGAATCCGGGCGAACTGGCGGCGGCGGCGGCGCGCGGGCTGGACCCATCCGCGCCCGTGCCCTGGGTGCGCGCCGCGCGGCTGCCCGACGGCGCGCCCTGCCTGCTGCCCGCGCCGCTGGTTCTGCGGGGCATCGCAGCGGCGGGTGGACCGCCGCTGAGCCTAGGCTGCGCGGCGGGGCCGACGCTGGCGGCGGCGCGGCGCGCGGCGGTTCTGGAGCTGTTCGAGCGCGACGCGGCGGCGCGGTGGCGCGCCGGTGGCGCGGCGGCGCCGGTGGGAAAGCGCGCCGCGCAGGCGGTTTTTGCGGCGCTTGGCGGCGACGCCGGGCGCGTGTGGCTGGCGCGGATCGACTGCGGCGCCGGGCCGCCGACAGTGGTGGCGCGCTCGGCTTTGGGCGAGGGCGTGGCGGCGGGGCTGACCGCGCCGCAGGCCGCGCTGTCGGCGCTGCGCGAGATGCTGGCCGCCGAAGCCGCCGCCGCCTTTTCCGCCGCCCGCGCCAGCGCGCGCGACGCGCAGGCGCTTGCGCCCAACTCCCCTGCGCCCAACTCCCCTGCGCAGGCGCAGCCTCCGCCGCCGATCGGGCGCGCGCCCGGGGCGGCGCCGCTGGGCGCGGCGCTGGCGCGGCTGGGCGAGGCGGGCCATCCGGTGCGCGCGGCGCCGCTGCTGCGCGCGGCGCTGGGCGTTGCGGTGATCAAGGCGGTATGTTTCGGGCTGGCGTCTGGATAAATGATGTATGAAATTTCAGGTTCGAGAGCCGGGCTTGCGGCGTGCGATTCGCCGCAGGCCCGCCCGGAGAGGGAGGGATTCGAAGCGCGTGGCGGATGCGGGGGGCCTGACGCCCAGACATTTCCTCAAGGTGATCGGCGGCTTCGCGCTGTCGGTCGGGGGCCGGGACATCGATCTGCGCAACCGCAAGGCGCAGGCGGTGCTCGCCCACCTTGCGCTGTCGGCCCCGTCGCTGCAGCCGCGCGAGCGGCTCGCCTATGCGCTGTGGAGCGAGCGCGCGGGCGAACAGGCGCGCCAGTCGCTGCGCCAGACCCTGCATGACCTGCGCCGTGCGCTGGGCGCGGACGGCGCATCGCTGGTGGCGGTGCGGCGCAACGAAGTCGCGCTGCACGGCGACGCGCTGCGCATCGACCTGATCGCGCTGATCGAGACCATCGAGACCGCCGACGCGCCGCCTGACGGCGTGGACTGGGCCGGTCTGAGCGACGCGATCCTGCCGGGGCTGGAGGATGTCGATCCGGTGTTCGGCGAATGGCTGTCGGCGCGGCGCGCGGCGTTGCTCGCGCGGCTTGTCGCGGCGCTGGAGGCGCGCATGGCCGGGGCGGCGGCGGATGCGCAGGCGCGCGCCTGGGCGCTGGCGCTGGTCGGCCTCGACCCCGCGCACGAACCCGCCTGCCGCCGTCTGATGCAAAGCGACGCAGGCCGCGGCGACGTGCGCGCGGCGCTCAAGCGCTACGCCGTGCTGTGGGAATTGCTGGAGGAGGACTACGCCGCCGAGCCGTCGCCCGAGACGCAGGCGCTGGCGGTGGAGCTGAAATCGCTGGAGGCGGCGCCGCAGGCGCAGCCCGCCGCCCGCCCCAGCCTGACGCTGAGCATGGGCGCGTTCCGGCTGGACGGCGTGGACGACAAGTTCGGCTATCTGGTGCGCGGCTTCCGGCAGGATCTGATCGCGACGCTGACGCCTTATCGCGACTGGGTGGTGATCGAGCCGGGGCCGGGCGGCGCCGCGCCGCAGGCCGACGGCGTCTATGAGATCGACGGCGTCGCCTATCCCAGCCGCGACGGCGTGCGCATCAACGTCACGCTGAAGGAAAGCGCGGCCCGGCGCTTCATCTGGGGCCAGCAGGACGTGGACCTGAGCCTCGACAGCTGGTTCGAGACCTGCCGCACCACCACGCGCCGCATCGCCGCCGCGCTGGACGTGCGCATTCCCGGCGACCGGCTGGCGCGGCAGGCGCGCGTCGCCGACGTGTCGCTGCCGCTCTATGACAAGCTGCTGAAGGCGCGCGACCTGCTGACCAGGTGGACGCCCGAGGACGACCGCCACGCGGAGGCGATCTTTCGCGACATCCTGCGCGTCGAGCCGGATTTCGTGCGCGCCAAGGTCGGGCTGGTCAAGCTGATCAACAGCAGCCACATCGTGTTTCCCGGCCTGCGCCGCCCGAAATCGGGCGAGACCGACGCCGTGCGGCTGGCGCAGGCGGCGGCGGAGGCGGACCCGCTCGACAGCGAGCACCAGCTTTGCCTCGGCTGGTCGCTGGCGATGAACGGGCGGACGGAGGAGGCGGTGGCGGCGCTGCTGGCCGCCTGCGAGAACAACCCCACCAACCCGCGCACGCTGGCCTCGGCGGCGGACGCGCTGGCCAATTGCGGCGCGCTGGCCAAGGCGCGCGAGATGGCGCAGGCCTCGCTCGACCTCGACCTTGGCGCCGCGCGGCTGCACTGGGGTTATCGCGTGTCGGTGGCGCTGTGGTCGGGCGATTTCGAAGCGGCGGTGGCGACCGCGCGCAAGGCCGACAACGCCATCCCGCTGACCGGCGGCTACGAGGTGGCGGCGCTGGCGATGATGGGCCGCACTGAGGAGGCGCGGGCGGCGTGGACCGCCTACGCCGCGTGGCTGCGCGCCCGCTGGCGCGGCCCGGCGGCGCCGCGCGACGCCGATCTCGCCGACTGGTTCATCGACGCCCCGCCGCTGGCCGACCCTGCGCGCCGCGCCGCGCTTGGCGATGCGCTGCGCACGGCGGCCGCGCCCCGCTAGAGCGCCGCTTGCGGGCGGCGCGAGGGCTGGGGCGCGGCGGTCATCATGGCGTCAGCGGCATGACGCGAAGGTGTAGTCGGCGATCCGGCTGTCAAGAAAATCGCTGTTGCCCGGCGCGTTGGCGCCGCCGCGGACATAGTCGTAGTAGAACCGATCCACATAGAACTGCCCTGGCCTGCGCCCGGCGTCGAACGCCACCGCAAGGTTGCGGCTCTCGGCCAGAAGGTCGGGGTCGGGCAGGCGGATCGTCACCTGCTGCGCGGTGTGGGTCGCGTAGGCGGCGGTCGCGTCGCGGTCGATGTCGAGCATCTCCAGAACGCCGGGGATGCGCCAGCTGCGCGTCGGCTCGGCATAGCGCGCCTCCATCGCCTCCACGCCCAGCAGATCGTTGGCGAACGACGCCAGACCCTCCATGAACGCGGCGACCGTCGCCGGGCGGCCCGCAGGCGAAAGGGCGAGGCGTGACAGATAGGCGCCGACGATCTGGTGGGCGATCACGTTCATCTGCACGGGCATCAGCAATACTCCGGTTTCATGCGCTCAGGCGGCGTGGGTGAGGTGCGCGATCAGCTGCGCCATCGCGGCGGGGGCGGGGGCGTCGCCGAACACGGCGCGCAGGTCGCAGGCGAGGTCGGGGTGATCCTCGACCCGCGCGCGGGAGCCGTCGCGCGCGGCGAACAGCGGCTCGGCCAGCAGCGATGAGCCGACCGCGCCATAGCGCCGCCCGGCGCCGCCGCCCTGATCCGCCGCCGCCGCCGCCTCAAGCAGCACGAACAGATACAGCGGCGGGTCGGCGCAGAGCGCGGCGGCGTGGCCGCGCAAGGTGCGGTCGCGGTCGATCCAGTCCAGCACCGCGCGCCCGCGATGCGAGGCGTCGAAACCCAGCCAGCGCTCCAGCCCCGGCAAGTCGGCCCCCGTCTGGTCGGTGAAGGCCGGGCGCAGCGCCTCGGCGATCGCCTGCACCCTGAGCGGCCCGCTGTCCATGCCGCGCGCCAGATCGCGCAGCACCAGATGGGCGCGGCGGGCGCGCGGGTGATCCTGCGCCAGCAACCCCGACGCCTCCGCCAGGAACACGTTGACGTAAGGGCTGAACGGCTGCGCGTCCTGCGCGTCAGGGCCGAAAAAGCGCGACCAGTCCAGCGCCCAGGCGCGCCCCTCGCGAAAGGCGTCGGGGTCGCGCCTGGAGGTGTGGCGCAGCATGTAGCGCACGTTCACCGCCTGACCGCCGTTCACGGCGTCGGCGATGGCGTAGTCGGGGCGCACCAGCGCATGGCCGGCGCGGAACACCGCATGGGTGAACTCCACCGGCATGTCGTCGCTTTCCTCCGCCCAGCGGTCGAGCCTGCGGCCGGCCTCATAGGCCGAACGCACGTCGTCGCGCAGCAGCATCGGCGCCAGATCGGCGAACACGATGCGGCGGAACACCGCCTGCGTCACCCGCCGCGCCGCTTCGAACCGCGCCGCAGGGTCGCCATGGCGCGCAAGCCTGCGCAGCGCGACGTTATGCAGCCGCATGAAAAAGCCCGCGATCTGCGCCACCACCGGGTTCTCGTCGTTGCGCGGATCGGCGGCGCACAGCGGCGGCGCATCACCGAAGTCGCCGTCATGGCGGCGCCGCGACAGCGTGCGCTGGCCGACCGGCGCGCCGGGGCCGAACTTGCCGACCGCCAGCCGGTAGGGCGCCAGCGCGTCATAGCCGTCGTCGTAAAGCTCGGGGTCTTTCTGCGGCCCCTCGCCGTAGATCGTCTCCAGCGTCAGCCGCCGCGCGCGCAGCGGGATCATGGGCACCTGCGTCGGCGGATAGAACGCCTCGTCGGTGGAGAACTTGAGGTCATGCGCCACGAATTGCGCAAGATAGGTATAGCCTGCGGGAAACGGCGCCGGGGCGGGCGCGGGCCGCGCGCCCATGATCCGCTCGGCCACGGCGGCCAGCATCATCTCGGTGTCCGCCGCGCCGCCGAGGCCGCGCCAGCGGTCGCCCTCCGGCGCCTCGGCGTCATGGAACATGTTGCGAAAGCCGGGGGCGGGCGCACGCGGCAGACGCAGGTCGCGCGCATCGGGGCGCAGGCTGTCGGGCAGGGCGTGGCGAAACAGGGCTGTGGGCATTGCTGGCGCACTCCGCTGGGGGCATTCTTCATCACTTGTTAATGAAGTATGCGCCGCCATCGTCAGCCAAACGTCAGCGCGGGCCGCGCGCATCAGAAAAAGAGGCCGGACGCGCCTACGCCTGCGCCATCCGGCCCAAATCACCGCCCGGTCAAAAAACACGCTCCGGGCGGAGCCGCTGGCGACGCGCGGGGACGGGAGAACCCCTGCCGCAGGGAAAATGACGACACGTCCCACCAGCGATGCGACCCACTTTGCCGCCGCAGCGTCAGCGCGCCGTCAATGCGACGTGAGCCGACGCGCCGCGATGCGCTCACGGTGAAAGATCACCATGCCGGAGCCGACGATGATCGCCACCCCCGCCCATGTCATGCCGCCGGGAAAGTCGCCGAACGCCAGCCATCCGGCCAGCGTCGCGGTGATGATCTCGAGATACTGAAACGGCGCCAGCACCGAGGCCTGTGCGCGCGCGAAGGCGGCGGCGATCGCGAGATGGGCGACGGTCGCGAACACGCCCACCCCAAGCAGCAGCGCCAGCGTCGGCGCGCCGACGGCGTGCGCGGTCAGCACGGCGGATCCCGCCAGCCCGCCCAGCGCCATCGCGGGCGCCAGCAGCGCCGCCCCCGCGACACCCGACCAGAGCTGCATCGTGACCGGATCGAGGCGCAGGGCGTGGCGCCGCGTCAGCGCGAGATAAAGTGCAAAGCACGTCGCCGCCGCCACCGGCGCCAGCGCCAGCAGGCCAAAGGCGGAAAAGCTGGGCTGGATCACCAGCAGCGCGCCGCCAAAACCAACCGCGCAGGCCAGATAGCGCCGCCAGCCGACCGTCTCGCCCAGCAGCGGGCCGGAGAGCAGCGTCAATATCAGCGGCTCGACGAAGAAGATCGCAATGGCGTCGGCCATCGGCATTTCGGTCAGCGCCAGAAAGAAGAACACCGTCGAGGCCGCCAGCAGCGCGCCGCGCCCGGCGTGCAGCCCCCACTCGGCGCGCGGCGGGGCGCGCAGCCGCCCGCGCAGCCGCAAGAGCAGCGCCATGGCCGCCGCCTGCACGGCGAAGCGCGCGAAGGCGGTTTGCGCAGGCGCGGACTCGGTCGCCAGCTTGGCGAACATGTCGAGCAGCGGCGCCGTTGCGGCGAACAGAACCATGAAGCCGACGCCCGCCAGCGTGCGGTTCGGCGCCGCGCCCGGCGCGGCTAGCAATTGGGCACGTTCACGGCGAGGCCGCCCAGCGACGTCTCCTTGTATTTCTCGCTCATGTCGCGGCCGGTCTGGCGCATGGTCTCGATGCAGGCGTCGAGCGACACGAGGTGGCGGCCGTCGCCGCGCAGCGCGAGCGAGGCCGCCGCCACCGCCTTGACCGCGCCCATGCCGTTGCGCTCGATGCAGGGCACCTGCACCAGCCCCGCCACCGGGTCGCAGCTCATGCCCAGATGGTGCTCCAGCGCGATCTCCGCCGCGTTCTCGATCTGCGCGTTGCTCCCGCCCAGCGCCTGCGCCAGCGCCGCCGCCGCCATCGCCGCCGCCGAGCCGACCTCGGCCTGACAGCCGCATTCGGCGCCGGAGATCGAGGCGTTGGTCTTGATCAGCCCGCCGATGGCGCCCGCCGTCAGCAGCATGTCGCGCACGCCGCCCGCGCTCGCGCCCGCGATATGGTCGCAGTAGTAGCGGATCACCGCAGGCATCACCCCCGCTGCGCCGTTGGTGGGCGCCGTCACCACCTGGCCGCCGGCGGCGTTCTCCTCGTTCACCGCCATCGCATAGAGCGCCAGCCAGTCGTTGGCGACATGGGGCGCGCGCTGGTTCAGGCCGCGCTCGTCCTCAAGCTGGCGGCGGATGGCGGCGGCGCGGCGGCGCACCCTGAGGCCGCCGGGAAGCTCGCCCTCGCGCGACAGCCCGCGCTCCATGCAGGCGCGCATCACCGCCCAAAGCCGGTCAAGCCCGGCGTCGAGCGCGCGGGCGTCCATGAAGCGCAGCTCATTGGCGCGCTTCATCGCCGCGATGCCCAGACCGGATTCCGCGCCCATCGCCAGCATCTCGGCGGCGGTGCGGAACGGGTAGGGCGCCGCCTCAAGGCCCGGATCGGGCGCGTTCTGCGCCGCGAGGTCGCGCTCGGTCAGCACAAAGCCGCCGCCGATCGAGTAATAGGTCTCCCGCGCCGCCACCACGCCGCCCGCGTCGCGCGCCTCCAGCGTCAGCGCGTTGGCGTGGCCGGGCAGGGCGGGGCCGTAGTCGAACACCAGATCGGTCTCGGGCGCGAACGCCATCTCCGGCGCGTCCGGCGGCGCGATCCGGCCCGTGGCGCGCACCGCCGCCTCCACCGCCTCGGCGCGGTCGGCGTCGAGGGTGTCGGGGGTGAAGCCCGCCAGCCCCAGGATCACCGCGCGGTCGGTGGCGTGGCCCTTGCCGGTGAACGCCAGCGAGCCGTGCAGGCGGCACGACAGCCGCGCGGGCGCCCCGGCGCCGGGCGCGCGGGCGGCGGGGTCGCGCAGCAGGTCGAGAAACCGCGCCGCGGCGGTCATCGGCCCCATGGTGTGCGAGCTCGACGGCCCGACGCCGACCTTGAAGATGTCGAAAACGCTGACGAACA
>CAZRFB010000542.1:0-6373 GCA_964599185.1 uncultured Rhodobacterales bacterium
CTCAGCCTCGACATGGGCCGCATGAACAAGGTGCTGGCGGTCCACGCCGAGGATCTCGACGCGGTCGTGCAGCCGGGGCTGACGCGTAACGCGCTGAACGCCCACCTGCGCGACACCGGGCTGTTCTTTTCGGTCGATCCCGGCGCCGACGCCTCGCTGGGCGGCATGGCCTCGACGCGGGCCTCGGGCACCAACGCGGTGCGCTACGGCACGATGCGCGAGAACGTGCTGGCGCTGGAGGTGGTGCTGGCCGACGGGCGGATCGTGCGCACCGGCACGCGGGCGCGCAAATCCGCCGCCGGCTATGACCTGACGAAACTGTTTGTCGGCGCCGAGGGCACGCTGGGCGTGATCACCGAACTCACCGTGCGGCTGTGGGGCCAGCCCGAGGCGGTGCTGGCCGCCGTCTGCCCGTTCCCCGACATCCGCCCGGCGGTGGACGCGGTGATCCAGACCATCCAGATCGGCCTGCCGGTGGCGCGGATCGAGCTGCTCGACGCGGTGCAGATTCGCGGCTTCAACGCCTATTCCGGCTACGCCATGGCCGAGACGCCGACGCTGTTTCTGGAGTTTCACGGCACGAACGCCGCCGTCGCCGAACAGGCCGCGCTGTTTCACGAGATCGCGCGCGATCACGGCGCGCTGGGCTTTGAGCAGGCGGTGAAGGCGGAGGAGCGCAATCGGCTTTGGGACGCGCGGCACAAGGCCTATTACGCCGGGCTGGCGCTGCGACCCGGCTCGAAAGGCTATGTCACCGACGCCTGCGTGCCGATCTCGAAACTGGCCGAGGCGATCCTCGAGACCACCGCCGACCTCGCCCAAAGCCCGCTGATCGCGCCGCTGGTCGGCCATGTGGGCGACGGCAACTTTCACCTCAACATCCTGATCGACCCGGAAAATCCGGCGGAGGAGGCCGAGGCCGCGCGCCTGGCGCACCGCATCGCCGAGCGCGCGATCCGGCTGGGCGGCACCTGCACCGGCGAGCATGGCGTGGGCGTCGGCAAGCGGGGCTACATGGCCGCCGAGCATGGCGAGGGCTGGGCGGTGATGCGCCAGATCAAGCAGGCGCTCGACCCCGAGGGGTTGTTCAATCCCGGCAAGATCGTGGCGGATTCGTGACCGGCGTCAGCGCCGCGTCAGGCTTTGCGGCGCAGGATGGCTCCCCATGAAACACGCCCTCGCCCTCGTCGCCCTGCTGGCGACCCCCGCCGCCTTCGCCGACAGCGACCACGACGCCGCGCGCCGCGCGCTGGAGCGCGGCGAGGTTCTGCCGCTCAGCGAAATCCTCGCCATCGTCGGGCGCGACCTTGAGGGCCATGTGATCGAAGTGGAGTTCGAGACCAAGGACGAACGCCACGTCTATGAATTCAAGCTGATCACCGAAGGCGGGCGGCTGGTCGAGGTCTATGTGGACGCCGCCAGCGGCGAGATCGTCAAAGTGAAGGAAGACAAGCACTGATGCGCGTGCTGGCGGTGGAGGACGATCCGCGCATCGCGCGCGACGTGCAGGCGGCGCTGACGGCGGCGGGGTTTCTGGTCGAGACCGTGGCGGATGGCGAGCAGGCGTGGTTTCTCGGCGACACCGAGGATTTCGACCTGATCGTGCTCGACCTCGGCCTGCCGTCGATGGACGGGCTGGCGGTGCTCAAGCGCTGGCGCGCGGCGGGGCGCGACATGCCGGTGCTGGCGCTGACCGCGCGCGGCGCCTGGACCGAGCGGGTCGAGGGCATCGAGGCCGGCGCCGACGACTATCTGCCCAAACCGTTCCGCATGGAGGAGCTGGTGGCGCGCGCCCGCGCGCTGATGCGGCGCGCGGCGGGGCGCGGCGCGGCGGTGACGCAGATCGGCGCGCTCAGCATCGACGCCAACCGCATGACCATCGCCGTCAACGGGCGGCCCTGCGCGGTGTCGCCGCTGGAATACCGGCTGCTGGCCTATCTGGCGCATCAGGGCGTGCGCGTCGCCCCGGCGACCGAGCTGTTGGAGCATCTCTACGGCGACGACGACGCGCGCGAGGTCAACGCGCTGGAGGCGCTGATCGCGCGGCTGCGCCGCAAGCTGGGGCCGGGCGTGATCGGCACGCGGCGCGGATTCGGCTATTTCATCGAGGGCGCGCAGGGGTGACGCTGTGGCGGCCGAGGGCCTCGTCGCTGCGGCTGCGGCTGGTGGCGGCGGGCGCGGCGGCGGTGGTCGCGGCGCTGGCGCTGTCGGCGGCGGGGCTGGCCAATCTGTTCGAGAACCATGTCGAGCGGCGCGCGGCGGCGGAGCTGGAGCTGCATCTGGAGCAGGTCGTCACCGGGCTGGAGCGCGACGCCGACGGGCGCCTGACGCTGGGCAAGGTTCCGTCGGACCCGCGTTTCGGCCGGCCGCTGTCGGGCCTCTACTGGCAGATCGAGACCGCCTCCGGCCTGCTGCGCTCCCGCTCGCTGTGGGACGGCGCGCTGCGCCTGCCGAAGGACGCCCTTTCCGACGGCGCGGCGCACCGCCACCGCATCGCAGGCCCCGGCGGCGGCGCGCTGCTGGTGGTGGAGCGCCGGGTCACGCTGCCGCCGCGGCTGGACGCCGAGGCGGTGCGCGTGGCGGTGGCGCTGAACCGTGACGAGCTGCGCGCCGCCTCACGCGATTTTCTCGGCGATCTGGCGCCGTTTCTCGCGCTGCTGGCGCTGGCGCTGGTCGGCGCGGGCTGGGCGCAGGTGGCGGTGGGCTTGCGCCCGCTGGCCGCCGTGGGCGCCCGCGTCGCCGCGATCCGCTCCGGCGCCGCGACGCGGCTGGGCGCCGATTTTCCCGACGAAGTGCGCCCGATGGCGGCGGAGGTGGACGCGCTGATCGCGGCGCGTGAGCGCGACGTCGCCCGCGCCCGCGCCCGCGCCGCCGATCTGGCGCACGGGCTCAAGACCCCGCTTCAGGCGCTCAACGGCGAGGCCGGGCGGCTGCGCGCGCAGGGCGACGAGGCCGCTGCGGCGGGGATCGAGCAGATCGCCGCCGCCATGCGCCGCCATGTGGACCGCGAACTCTCCCGCGCGCGGATGGCGACCGCCGACCGCGCCGCCGTCGCCCGCCTCGCCACCGTGATCGAGCGGGTGCTGTCGGTGATCCGCCGCACCCCCGACGGCGCCCGGCTGGCGTGGCGGGTGGACGCCCCGGCGCCGCTGCGCGCGCGCGTCAACGCCGACGACCTGACCGAGGCGCTGGGCGCGTTGCTCGAAAACGCCGCCCGCCACGCGCGCGCGACGGTGGCGATCACCGTGCGCGCGGCGGGCGACACGGTGACGCTGACCATCCGCGACGACGGCCCCGGCATCCCCCGCGACCGGCTGCACGAGGCCACGGCGCGCGGCGCGCGACTGGACGAGACCCGCCCCGGCGACGGCCTGGGCCTGTCGATCGCGGCGGAGATCGCCGACAACGCGGGCGGCGCGCTGAGCCTGCGCAACGCAGGCCCGGGGCTGGAGGCGACGCTGACGCTGCCGACGGCGCCGCAGGCCGACGGCTGATGCGCGCCTGACGCGCGCCTGATGCGTCGCGTCAGGGGCGCGTCAGCGATCGCGGCGCAAGGTCTGCCCGACACGCCGGCGCTACGACTCGCGGGCGCTTTGGCGAAACGGCATGATCGGGTGGACGCGATGCTTCGATGGCGCAAGGAAGACTGGCGCGCGCAGGACGAGACGGGCGCGGCGGCGCAGGGCGCCCCGTTGGGCGCCAGGCTGGGCGCGACGCTGGTGTGGGACCTGTTCGTGCGCGCGTTCCACTGGAGCCTGGTGGCGGCGGTGGCGGTGGCGGCGGTGACCGGCTTCCTGCTCGACAGCCCGTGGATCGCCTGGCACGTCTGGGGCGGCGCGGCGGCTGCGGCGCTGGTCGCGTCGCGCGTCGTCTGGGGTTTCACCGGGCCGACGCACGCCCGCTTCGCCGATTTCGTGACCGGCCCGCGGGCGGCGCTGGCGCATCTGCGCGAATTGCGCCACGGCCACGGCCAGCGCCATCGCGGCCACAACCCGCTTGGCGCGCTGATGGTGCTGGGGCTGCTGACGGTGACGGCGCTGATCGCGCTGACCGGCGCGATCACGCTGGGCGGCGTGTTCAAGACCGGGCCGCTCGGCTTCGCGGTCTCCTACGCGCTCGGCGATACGGCGAAGGATGTCCACAACATCCTCGCGATCACGATGCTGGCGATGATCGCGCTGCATGTGGGCGGGGTGATCTTTGAAAGCCGCCGCGCCCGCGAAAACCTGGCGCGCGCGATGATCGACGGTCGCAAGCAGGCGCGCCCCGGCGACGCGCCGGTCGCCCGCGTCGCGGCGCGCCCGGTGATCGCGCTGGCGCTGGGCGCGATGATCCTGGGCGGAGGAACCGCGCTGGCGCTGACGCTGGCGCAGCGCCCCGGCTTCGGCGCCGCCGTCGCGTCGCTCGACCCGGTCTATGCCGAGGAATGCGGCGCCTGCCACCTGCCGCACAACCCCAGCCTGCTGCCGCGCGCCTCGTGGGCGCTGCTGATGGCGGGGCTGGACGAGCATTTCGGCGAGAACGCCGCGCTGGACGCCGACACGACCGCCGAGATCGCGGCGTGGCTCGACGCCCACGCCGCCGAAAGCGCCGACACCAAGGCGTCGCACCGGCTGCGCAACGTCGATCTGGCCAGGCCGTTCCAGATCACCGCGTCGCCCTGGTGGACGCGCAAGCACCGCGCCATCGCCGACGCCACGTTCGCGTCGCGCGCCGTGGGCGGCAAGGGCCAGTGCGCCGCCTGTCACGGCGACGGCGCGGCCGGCCGCTTCTATCCCGCCAACATCTCTATCCCCAAGGAGACCACCCTGTGAAACGCTTCGCCTTCCTGCCGCTGCTGCTGATCGCCGCCGCCGCGCCCGCCGCCAACGCCCCCGGCCCCGACACGCCCGCCTCGCTGATGGCGGGCTACGCCGCCGAGGCGGGCGCCGCGCCGTCGGCCGAACGCGGCGCGGCGTTCTTCGCCGCCACCCAGGTCGGCGGCAAGCCCGACACGCCGTCGTGCAGCACCTGCCACACCGCCAACCCGCGCGCCGAGGGCCGCACCCGCGCCGGCAAGGCGATCGAGCCGATGGCGGCCTCGGTCAGCCCGACGCGCTACACCGACTTCAAGTTCGTCGAGAAGTGGTTCGGGCGCAATTGCGACAGCGTGCTCGGCCGCGCCTGCACCCCTGGCGAGAAAGCCGACTTCATCGCCTACATGGCGAGCCTTTGACCCGCCCCGCAACTCCCCTCCAAGGATGACGCCATGACCCGAACAAGCCTGATCCGCGCCGCGCTCGGCGCCGCGCTGGCGCTGACCGCCGCCTGCGCCACCGTAAACGCCGAGGAGAAGTACCCGCCGCTGTCCGACGCGCTGGCGCAGACGGAATGTTCCGCCTGCCACATGGCGTTTTCCGCCGCTTTCCTGCCCGCGCGGTCGTGGAACGCGGTGATGGCGGGGCTGGAGGACCATTTCGGCGAGAACGCGGCGCTCGACGCCGCCGCCACGCAGCAGATCGCGTCCTATCTTGCCGCCAACGCGGCGGACACCCGGCGGCGCGGCAAGTTCATGCGCGACCTCGACGCCTCGGCGACGCCGCTGCGCATCACCGAAACCCCCTACTGGCTGCGCAAGCACCGCCCCGGCGAGGTGTCGCCCGCCGAATTTCTTGATCCCAAAGTCGGCTCCAAGGCCAACTGCGTCGCCTGCCATCGCGACGCGGCGCGGGGAAACTACGACGACGATTGACCGCCGGGCGGCGCGCATGAAGGGTTGCAATGGGGGGCCATGCTTGGTCTGTTAGCGTCATCTCATGGTCGATGAACGACACGCCCAGCAGGGAGAGGCTCCCATGACGACGCGCCGCCTGACCAACCGCCCCATGACCAGCCGCCAGCACCCCGCCATCGCGCCCATGACGCAGGACGCGCGCGCCGGGCGGCTGGACAGACGCGAGTTTCTGGCGCTGTCCACCGCGCTCGGCGCCAGCGCGGCGACCGCCTATGGCCTGCTGGGCGAGGCGGCGCCCGCCCGCGCGCAGGCGGCGGTGAAGAAGGGCGGCGTGCTGCGGCTGTCGATGAACGTGCTGGCGGTGGCCGACCCGCGCATCTTCGACTGGTCGGAAATGTCCAACGTCGCGCGCCAGTGCATCGAGCCGCTGGTGCGCTACACGCAGGACTACACCTTCCAGCCCTGGCTGCTGGAGGGGTGGGAGGTGTCGGACGACGTGCGCACCTACACCCTGCGCTTGCGCAAGGGCGTCACCTGGACCAACGGCGACGCCTTCACCGCCGACGACGTGGTGTTCAACGTCAACCGCTGGTGCGAACGCGACGCGCCGGGCAACTCGATGGCCAGCCGCGTCTCCGGCCTGATCGACCCCGACACCGG
>CAZRFB010000543.1:0-4007 GCA_964599185.1 uncultured Rhodobacterales bacterium
GCGCCCATGCCCGCCATCTGGACATACTCGCTCTTGAGGCGCTGGGTGTCATAGGCGGTCAGGCCGGCGAAGATCAGCAGGCCGAGCACCGACACCGCGAACTGCAGCGCGCTCGATTCGAAGAGGAACATGTTCAGCAGCGAGGCGACGATCAGCCCGATCACGCCCATCATCAGGAACGTGCCCATGCCGCTCAGGTTGCGCTTGGTGGTGTAGCCGTAGAGGCTGAGGCTGAGGAAGGCGATCGCGGTCACGAAGAAGGTCTGCGCGATCGAGATGCCGGTGAAGCGCACGAAGATCGTGGCCAGCGACAGCCCCATCAGCGCGGCGAACGCCCAGAACACGCCCTGCGCGGCGCCGGTGCTCATGCGGTTGAGGCGGGCGGCGAAAATAAACACCACCGCCAGCGGCGCGAACATGATCACATAGACCATCGGCGAGCTGTAGAGCGTGCCGAGCAGCCCCATCGGGATGATCGCCGTGGTTCCCGTGGTCATCGCGGACAGCAGATCCTGCCCGAAGATGTAGGCGACAACGCCGGTGACGAGCATCGCGATGCCCATCAGGCCGTAGATGGAGTTCATGTGGGCGCGCAAGCCCGCATCGATCTGCTGGGCGTAGGCGCTGTCGCGGCGAACCGCGGTGTCAAACTGAGCCATGCGTCCTCTCTGTCAGTTTCCATTTCCCGCGAGGGACGCACCGATTCAGGCCGGTGCTTTCACCCTGCTCGCAGGTCTCGGTGTTGAATATCGGTGAGAACAGCGTCGCTTTCAACCGCCGCAAGGCCAAAACCGGCGCCAAATCCGATGGCGATGCGCCGATTTGCGTCCGCGCCCTCACGCCTGCGGCTTCACTCCCGCGCGCGCAGCACCCGCGCGGGCCGCGTGGCCAGCGGGCGCCAGGCGAAGGCGAGCCCCGCCAGCAGGCTGGCCAGCGCGCCGCCCGCCACCACCGCCAGCGCAGAGACCGCGCCAAAGCTGAAATCGGCCTCCATCACGAAGCGGATCACGCCCCAGGCCGCCAGCGCGCCAAAGCCGATGGCCACCAGCCCCGCCGCCGCCCCGGTCAGCGCGGCGCGCAGCGCGAAGCTGGCGAGGATATCGGCCCGCGCGGCGCCCAGCGTCTTGAGCACCGCCGCCTCGTAGGTGCGCTTGCGCTCGCCCGCCGCCGCCGCGCCGATCAGCACCACCAGCCCGGTGATCAGCGTCACCGCCGCCCCCCAGCGCGCGGCGGCGGCGATCTGGCCCAGACTGTCGGAGACGCGCGCGATCGCCTCGCGCACGCCGATGGCGGTGACGTTGGCGAACTGCCCGCCCACGGCGCGCAGCAGCGGCCCCTCGGCCTCGGGCGCAGCGTAAACCGTGGCGATATGGGTGTGCGGCGCGCCCGCAAACGCGCCGGGGTCGAGGATCATCAGGAAGTTGATTCCCATGTCGCGGAACTCGACCACGCGCAGGTTGGCGATGGTGGCGGTGATCTCGCGGCCCAGCACGTTCACCGTGATCGTGTCGCCCAGGTCCAGCCCCAGTTCGCGCGCGTGGCTGGCGGAGAAGCTCACCAGCGGCGGCCCGGCGTAGTCCTGCGGCCACCAGGCGCCCTTGACGATCTCGGCGCCATCCGGCGCTGCGGCGGCATAGCTCACGCCCCGGTCGCCGCGCAGGATCCACGCCGCGTCGGGGTCGATCGTCGCCTCAGCCGCCGGAACGCCGTCCAGCCGGGTGATGACGCCGCGCAGCATCGGCGCGGTCTCGATGGCGCCGACGCCCTCGGTCGCCTGTGCGATCTCAAGGAATCCGTCGCGCTGGTCGTTCTGGATGTCGATGAAAAAGAACGCCGGGCTGCGGGTCGGCAGCTCCTGCGCGACCAGCGTGCGCATGTTGCCGTCCACCTGGCCGATGGCGGCGAGCACCGTCAGCCCCAGCCCCAGCGACAGCATCGCACCCGCCGTCTCGCCGCCCGGCCCCCCCACCGAGGCCAGCGCCAGCCGCAGCGCGGGCCGTCCGCGCATCACCCGCGCCCGCGCCAGCCGCGCGCAGAGCCGCCGCACGCCCAGCGCCACCAGCCACAGCGTGAGCAGCGCCGCCGCCGCCCCGGCGATGAACCATGCCGCAAACAGCGCCGCGCCCGACAACGCCACCGCCGCGCCGATCAGCGCCAGCGCCAGCGCGCCGATCACCACGCCGTCGCGCCAGCGCGGCCAGCCGCTGAGCGGATCGGCCACATCGCGAAACAGCGCCGCCGCGCGCACCTCGCGCGCCCGCGCCAGCGGCCACAGCGCGAACACCATCGCGGTCAGCAGACCATAGGTCGCAGCCTCCAGCATCGGGCGGGCGTAGATGTCGAACAGCGCGGGCACCGGCAGGCTGGCGGCGAACAGCGGCCCGATCAGCGCCGGGCCGACGCCGCCCAGCAGCAGCCCCAGCGCCACGCCGACGCACGCCAGCGCGCCGATCTGGATCAGATAGACCGCGAAGATCTCAGCCCCCGTCGCGCCCAGCGTCTTGAGCGTGGCGATGGTGGCGGTCTTCTCATCCAGATAGCTGCGCACCGCCGCCGACACGCCGACCCCGCCCACCGCCAGCGCGGCCAGCCCAACCAGCACAAGGAACGATCCGATGCGCTGAATGAACCGCTCCACCCCCGGCGCCGGTTCGGTGCGGTCGCGCCAGCGGATGCCCGCCTCGGGGAAGTCGCGCGCCAGCCGCGCGCGCAGCGCAGGCAGGTTCGCCGACTGCGGCAGGGTCAGCCGCACGTCGGTCTCGTAGAGCGAGCCGGCGCTCAGCAGTTGCGAGCCCGCCAGCGCCTCGGTCAGCACCAGCGTGCGCGGCCCCAAGCCCAGCCCGGCGCCGGTCGCGTCGGGCGCGCGCACCAGCGCCGCGCGCATCTCATAGGTCTGCGCGCCCAGCTTCACCGGGTCGCCGACGCCGACGCCCAGCCGCGCGATCACCAGCGGATCGGCGACCACGCCCCAGCGGCCGTCGCGCAGGGCCAGCGCCTCGGCCAGCGGGATGGCTGGGTCGAGCGTCACGGCGCCGACCAGCGGATAGGCGCCGTCCACGGCGCGCACCTGGGTCAAGGCGCGCTCGGTCTGCCCCGTTGCGGGGCTGTCGGCGACCATCATCGAGCGGAAATCCACCGTCTCCGACACCGCGTCGGCGCGCGCGTCGATCCAGGCGCGCTCGGCCTCGGTCGGCCCGCGATAGGTGAAGCGCAGCTCCGCGTCGCCGCCCAGGATCGCACGCCCCTCGCGCGACAGCCCTTCGGAGATCGCCAGCCGCACCGACCCCACCGCCGCCACCGCCGCCACGCCCAGCGCCAGACACATCAGGAACACGCGAAAGCCCCTGATCCCGCCGCGCAGCTCCCGCGCCGCGAAACGGGCCGCCATGCCCAGCCGGATCATTCGGCCGCCGCCTTCACCCCATCCGCCGCCAGCGTGCGCCCGTCGCGCATCGTCACCACCCGGTCGCAGCGGCGCGCAAGCTCGGGCGCGTGGGTCACCATCACCAGCGTCGCGCCGTGACGGTCGCGCAGGCCGAACAGCAGGTCGGCGATCTCGGCGCCGGTGGTCTCGTCGAGGTTGCCGGTCGGCTCGTCGGCCAGCAGGATCTGCGGGCGGGGCGCCACGGCGCGGGCCAGCGCCACGCGCTGCTGCTCGCCGCCCGAAAGCTGCGCCGGGTAGTGGTCGAGCCGCTTGCCCAGACCCACCGCCGCCAACTCCGCCTCGGCGCGGTCAAAGGCGTCGCGCGCGCCCGCCAGCTCCAGCGGCGCGGCGACGTTCTCCAGCGCGGTCATGGTCGGGATCAGGTGGAAGGACTGGAACACCACCCCCATATGATCGCGACGGAACCGGGCGAGCGCGTCCTCGCCCATCGTCGTCAGATCGCGGCCAAGGGCCTTGACCACCCCGCCCGTGGCGCGCTCCAGTCCGCCCATGATCATGAGGAGCGAGGACTTGCCCGAACCGCTCGGCCCCACCACCCCCACCGTCTCGCCCGGCGCCACCG
>CAZRFB010000544.1:0-1999 GCA_964599185.1 uncultured Rhodobacterales bacterium
CGCCACAGCGCAAAGTGGCGCCCGTCGCCCGCGTCGCCCTGCTCGATCAGGTCGCCGTTCGACAGCAGCGCCGGGTGCGTCGCCTTCGGCGCCGTCAGCCGCACGGTGAACACGGCCATCACGTCGGGGCGGTCGGGGTAATAGGTGATCTTGCGGAAGCCCTGCGCCTCGCACTGGGTGCAGAACATGCCCTTGGAGAGATAGAGGCCCTCCAGCGCCTTGTTGTCCTCGGGGTCGATCTCGACCACCGCCTCCCAGAGAAAGGCGTCGGGCAGGGGGCCGTCCACCGTCAGCCCCTCGGCGTCGAGCGCGGGCGCGACGGCGGCTCCGTCGATCGCCGCCGAGATCAGCCGCAGCTTGCGCCCCTCCAGCCGCAGCGGCCCGCCGGGGCCGTCGGGGTTGCGGCGAAAGGCGATGCGGGCGGTCACGCGGGTGGCGCGCGGCGCAAGGTCGAAGTCGAGCGCCACCGTCTCCACCAGCCATGCGGGCGGCTGATAGTCCGCAAGGCGGATCGGCTGGGCGACGGACTTGCCGGTTTCAGTGCGCATCGTGACGGACTCCCTCATGGCGACGCGCGCACCCTAAGGCGCGGCGCGGCGCGGGGCCAGCGGGGGGCGCAGGACGCCTGTCGCGCGCGGCCTGCGTCATAGTGCGCAGCATCGAGCGCGCCGCTCACAGGATTGCGGGTGGACGATGCCGCGCGAAGCCTTGTAGTGTCATCGCAAGAGGCGGACGCGCGCGTTTGCTTAAAATATCTTGGGAGGACTATATGTTGCACTTCGTGAAATCCGCTGTCGCGGCGGCGGCAATCGCCGCATGTGTCGCGGCGCCCGCCGTGGCGCAGGACCGCGCGGGCTGGCCCGCCAGTTTCTCGGTCGGCACCGCCAGCCAGGGCGGCACCTATTTCGTGTTCGGCTCGGGCTGGGCCAACCTGGTCTCCGAGGCGACCGGCGTTCCCGGCGGCGGCGAAGTCACCGGCGGCCCGGTGCAGAACGCCGCGCTGGTGCAGACCGGCGACCTTGAGATGGGCATGGTCACCATGGGCCCGGCCTATGACGCCTGGAACGGCCAGAGCGAGCTGGCGCCGGGGCTGAAGCACGACAAGCTGCGCGCGCTGTTTCCGATGTATCAGACCGGCTTTCACATGATCGCGCTGAAAAGCTCGGGCATCGAGAGCATCGACGACATCAAGGACGGCATGCGCGTCGGCGTCGGCCCGGCGGGCGGCACCCCCGGCACCTATCTGCCGCGCATCTTCGAGACGCTGGGCAAGAAGGTCGATGTGCGCTTCGGCGGCGCCGCCGATCTGGCGGGGCAGTTGCAGGACGGCCTGCTCGACGTGTTCGCCTTCGCCGCCGGGTTCCCGTTCCCGGCCTTCGCGCAGGTCGAGGCGCAGGTGGCGGTGAACTATATCGGCTTCACCGAGGAGGAGGTCGCCAAGATCACCGCGACCCAGCCGGTCAGCCCGTTCACCATCCCGCAGAGCACCTACACCACCATGCCGGGCGATCAGCTGACGGTCAGCATGTGGAACTTCGCCGTGGGCAGCGCGGATCTGCCCGAGAGCTTTGTTTACGAGACGGTCAAGGCGGTGATGGGGCAGCACGACCGGATGATGTCGATCCACAAGGCGGCGAAAGAGACGCTGCCGGAGAACTTCGACAAGAACACCTTCCTGCCCTGGCATCCCGGCGCGGTGAAGTGGTTCGAGGAGAACGGCTACACCATCCCCGACAACCTCAAGGGCTGACGCAGGCCCTCAAGATGACCGGCCCCGGCGCGATGGCGCCGGGGCCGCCGCTGGCGCCAGCTGAGGGGAATACGCCATGGCCGAGACCATGAAGCCGGTGATCGCAAGCGGCGTGGATGACGAGCCGCCGGCAAGCTATGAGCGTGACTTCGAGCATGGCTCCGCGCTTTACTGGATCCTGTTCGTTGCGGCGGTGCTCTATTCCTCGTGGCACCTCTACGTCCTGAACATCGCGCCGCTGGAGACGCT
>CAZRFB010000545.1:0-2997 GCA_964599185.1 uncultured Rhodobacterales bacterium
CACACGGCCCCGGCGCGCCGGTCCAGCCTTGCGCGCCGCCCGCGAGCAGGCCCTCGCGGCGGAAATTCTCCGGCAGGCCCATCGCGACGCCGGAGCCGCCGGTGACCAGCGTCAGCCCCGCCGCCGCCGCGCCGATCGCCATCAGGTCGGCGTCGCGGATCGCGTCCACCACCACCAGCGGCGCGGGCTGCGCATCCAGCGCCGCGCGGATCGCGTCCGCGCCCTCCAGCACCGTCGCGGCGCCGATCAGCCCCACCGCCAGCGGCGTCTGGCGGCCCAGCCAGCGGCGGAGGTCGGGGTCGGTCATCGGCGTCAGCGGGTGGTCGCGCATGCCGGTCTCGCTCAGCAGCCGGTCGCCGACGAACAGGTGGCCCTGATAGACCGAGCGCCCGGCGGCGGGAAACGCCGGGCACACGATCACGCGATCCGCCCCCAGCGCCGCGATCAGCGCACCGGCGACCGGGCCGATATTGCCATCGGGCGTGCTGTCGAAGGTCGAGCAATACTTGAAGAAGAACTGGCGGCAGCCCTGCGCGCGCAGCCAGTCCAGCGCCGCCAGCGACTGCGCGACCGCCTGATCCGGCGCGATGGTGCGCGATTTCAGCGCCACCACGCCGGCCTCGACCGACGGATCGGCAGGGCCGTCGGGAACGCCGCAATACTGCGCCGCGCGCATCCCCCGCCGCGCCAGCGTGTTGGCCAGATCGCTGGAGCCGGTGAAATCGTCGCCGATACAGCCAAGCAGCATGTCGCACCCTCCCTGTCGCGTCGGCAGCCTACAGCACCCGCGCGCCCGCGCGCCACAGGCTGCGCACCACGCACAGCCGCTCGACATGCCAGACCCGCGCCAGATCGGCGCGCAGCCCCGGCGCGATGGCGCCGCGGTCGGCGAAGCCCGCCGCCAGCGCCGGGGCGCGGGTGACGCAGCCGATGGCGCGCGGCAGATCCCAGGCCTGATCCCAGCCCGCGCCGTCCTCCGCCAGCGAGAACGCCGCCAGCATCAGCGAGGCGGGCGCGTAATCCGACGACAGGATGTCGAGCAGCCCCTCGCGCGCCAGCGCCGCCGCCGACACGTTGCCCGCGTGCGAGCCGCCGCGCAAAAGGTTCGGCGCGCCCATGACGATCCGCTGTCCCGCCGCGCGGGCGGCGCGGGCGGCCTCAATCGTGGTGGGAAACTCCGCCACGCGCGCGCCAGCGGCGACGCTTTCGGCCACCTGCGCGGGCGTCGCGTCGTCATGGCTGGCGATGGCGAAACCGCGCGGCGCCGCGCGCGCCAGCAGCGCGGCGCGGTTGGGGCCGACCTGCGCGGCCTGCGCCGCCTGCGCCGCCGCGATGAACGCCGCCATCTGCGCCGCCGTATAGCCCCGCGTCTCGGTGTAATAGGCGGCGTAGGCGTCGAGGCTGGTGAACTGGCGCTGGCCGGGCGTGTGATCCATCAGCGAGATCAGCCGCACGCGCGGGTCGTCGCCGACGCGGTCGTATTCCGCGATCAGGTTGGGCGAGGTCAGCTCGCAGCGGATGTGGAGGTGATGGTCGGCGCGCAGCAGCCCCAGCGCGACGAGCTCCGCGATCGCCTGCGCCGCCTCCGCCGCGTAGTCGCCCAGATGGCCGCCGTCCTCCGAGCCGACCCGCAGCGCGTCGAGCAGCGTGGTGACGCCGACCGAGGCGAACTCGCCGTCGTGCGCCGCCACCGCCGCGCGGCGCGGCCATTGCACGCCGGGGCGGGGGTGGAGGTGGCGCTCAAGATTGTCGGTGTGCAGCTCGACAAGGCCGGGGATCAGGTAGTCGCCTTCGCAATCCACCGCGCCCGGCGGCGTGCGCGCGCCCGGCGACACGTCGGCGATCAGGCCGTCGCGGATCTGCACCGCGCCGGTGAAAACCTGCTCCGCCGTCACCACGCGGGCGTTGGCGATCACCATCTCGCGCGCCATCGGCCTCGCCTCCCCCCCGCTGGCGCGACAGCGCCGACAGGGCCGCGCTACCGCATCGCCGCGCGGGCCGTCAACACTTGCGGCGGCGCGGCGGGCTTGCGATCAAGGCGCGCGATGCGAGGGATGGAGGGATCATGCTGGACGGTTGCGCGCGCTACGCGGTCTATTACGCCCCGCCCAAAGGCTCGGCGCTGGCGTTCGCGGGCGCGGCGTGGCTGGGGCATGACCCCGAGCGCGGCGCGCCGCACGCCCGGCTGGAGGTGGACGATCTGCCCGCGCCGCGCGCCGATCTGGTGCGCCGCGCCGCGCGCTATGGCCTGCATGGCACGCTGAAGGCGCCGTTCCGGCTCAACGAGGGGATGGACGTGGCGGCGCTGGACGAAGCGATCACGGCGCTCGCCGCCGCCCATGCGCCGGTCGCGGCGCCGGGGCTGACCGTGACCGCCGATCTGGGGTTCGTGGCGCTGCGCCCCGGCGGCCCCTGTCCGGCGCTCGACACGCTGGCGGCGGCCTGCGTCACCGGGCTGGACCTGCTGCGCGAACCGATGACCGCGACCGAGCTGGCGGAAAAGCGGCGCGGCGGGCTGGAGCAGCGCGAGGATGAGAACCTGCGCGCCTGGGGCTATCCGTATGTGCTCGACTGCTTTCAGTTCCACATCACGCTGACCGGGCCGCTGCCGCGCGCCGACGCCGAACAGGCGCGCCGGGCGCTGGCGCGGGCGCTGCGCGGCGCGCTGCCGGAGCGGTTCAAGATCGACGACATCTGCCTGTTCGGCGACCCCGGCGGCGCGGCGCCGTTCCGCCTGCTGCGGCGTTATCCGCTCACCGGCGGGGTCATCGCAGGCTGAGCGCCGCGTCCACCTGCGCGAACCAGGCGCCGCTGGCGCGCATCCGCGCAAGGCCCAGCTCCAGCGCCGCCAGCGCGGCGCGCGCCAGAGGGTCGTCTTTCGGCGCGGCGGCGGCGAGCGTGACCGGCGTGGTGAGCGCGGGCTGCTCCGCGAGCGCGGCGGCGAGCGCGGGGTCGCGCAGCGCGGCGTCGGCGGCGATCGCCGCGGAGACGGCGACA
>CAZRFB010000546.1:0-2274 GCA_964599185.1 uncultured Rhodobacterales bacterium
GTCGTTCCAGATGTTGATCGGCGCGCCGATGGCGCGGTTGGCGACCGTCATCACGATCGGCAGCCCAAGGCCGGAGGCGTTATAGACCGCCTCGGCCATGAACAGCAGGCCCTGGCTGGCGGTGGCGGTGTAGGTGCGCGCCCCGGCGGCGGAGGAGCCGATGGCGACGCTCATCGCGGCGAACTCGCTCTCGACGTTGAGGAATTCGCACGGCGCCAGCGCGCCGCTCTTGACCATCTCGCCAAGCCCTTCGACAATGTGGGTCTGCGGCGAGATCGGATAGGCGCAGATCACGTCGGGGCGGCACAGCGCCACGGCCTCGGCGACGGCGTGGGAGCCTTCGGTCTGCTTCAGCATTACGTCACGCTCCTGCCGTCTGGGGGGCGGAGGCGATCTTCGCCGCCACCTTGTCATGCGCTTCGGTCGCGGCTGCGACGTTGGCCTCGGCCACCTTGCCCTTGAATTTCACGCGGATCGCCTTGGCGACCGCCTCCAGCGTCACCAGCCCCGACAGCGCCGCGAACCCGCCCAGCAGCACCGCGTTGGGCATCGGGCGGCCGAGATGGCGCAAGGCGATCTCGGTGGCGGGCACGGTCAGCAGCCGCTCGTGGCGGAACCGCGCCGATATGTCGTCCAGCCCCAGTTCCGCAAAACTGCGCGTGCTGTTGATCAGCACATAGCCGTCGGGCTGAAGCCCCTGAAAGACATCGACCTGATGCAGCAGCGTCGGATCCTGCACGATCAGCACGTCGGGCGCCAGGATCGGCTCGCGCAGGCGGATCGGCTGATCGGAGATCCGGCAGAACGCCACCACCGGCGCGCCGGTGCGCTCCGAGCCGAAACTGGGAAACGCCTGCGCAAAGCGCCCCTGCTCGAACGCGGCGATCGACAGCATCTCCGCCGCCGTCACCACGCCCTGGCCGCCGCGTCCGTGGATGCGGATCTGTAGCATGGACCTCAGCCCCCCCATTGAAGACAGGGCGATTGCGGAAGACGCCCCTTGATGTTGTCTAAACGGTAACCAAGCCTGCGACAGGCGTATTTGATCTTGATCAATAACGCGCGGCATATTGGCGAAAAGTCGTATTGCCTCCAGAATTCATTTTTATTGATTGTGCAAAGCATATGTTTTGCGACTTTGTCGCACCTGATGAAATCTTTGTGTTCGGAGGGCGCCCGCGAAATTTCTGGCTGTCTGGCGCGACAGCTTGTCATTTTGCCGCGTTGGCGGGTTGCAGAGTCGCACCTATTCTTTCTCCCGATAAATGCGGGCGAGGTCCGGGCGTGGCGACGCGCGCCTCGAAACCGCAAGGGCGCGCTTCGTCATTATTCCCGGCCGGGGCGAGCCTCGCGGGGAAAGTGGCGATGCGAAGACGCGCCGTCCGCAACCGGAGGAGCGACCCGATGCAGGATCTGTCACCCGAGGCGTTCTCCGCCGCGCCCGCTTCGGCTGCGGCGCTCGACGCCTGCCTCGCGCAAATCGCCGCCGTCCTGCCGCCGGAGGCGGTGATCACCGACCCGCTGCGCACGCTGGTCTATGGCACGGACGCCAGCCTCTACCGGCTGATCCCGCGCGCCGTGCTGCGCCCGCGCCATGAAGCGGACGTCTCCGTGATCCTGGCGGCGGCGCGGGCGCACGGCGCGGGCGTCACCTTCCGCGCGGCGGGCACCAGCCTGTCGGGGCAGGCGATCACCGATCAGCTTCTGGTGCAGATCGGCCCGGCCTGGGGCGGCGCGAAGGTCGAGGACGGCGGCGCGCGCGTCAGCGTCGGCCCCGCGATGATCGGCGCGCAGGTCAACGCGATCCTGGCGCCGCTGGGGCGGCGGATCGGGCCGGACCCGGCCTCGCTCGACAGCGCGCAGGTCGGCGGCATCGCCGCCAACAACGCCAGCGGCATGTGCTGCGGCACCGCGCAGAACAGCTATCGCACGCTGGCCGCGCTGCGGGTGATGCTGGCCGACGGCGGCGTGCTCGACACCGCCGACCCGGCCTCGCGCGCGGCCTTCGCCGAGAGCCACGCCGCGCTGCTGGAGGGTCTGGCGGCCCTGCGCGCCGAGGTGCTGGCCGATGACGCGCTGGCGGCGCGCATCCGGCGCAAGTTCGCGATCAAGAACACCTGCGGCTACAGCCTGAACGCGCTGGTGGATTTCGACGATCCCATAGACATCCTCCAGCACCTGATGATCGGGTCGGAGGGCACGCTGGGCTTCATGTCCCGCATCACCTATCACACCGTCGCCGACCCGCGGTTCAAGGCCGCCGCGCTGGCGCTG
>CAZRFB010000547.1:0-2125 GCA_964599185.1 uncultured Rhodobacterales bacterium
GCGCTGACCCTGTCGGCGCTGGCGCCATGCGCGGGTGAGACGCTGTGGGACATCGGCGCGGGGTCGGGCTCGGTGGCCATCGAATGGGCGCGCGCGGCGCCTGGCGCGCTGGCTTTCGGCGTGGAGGCGGATCCCGCGCGCGCCGACCGCGCCCGCGAAAACGCCGCGCGCCTTGGCGTGGCCGCGCGGCTGCGGGTGATCGCGGGGCGCGCGCCGGAGGCGCTGGCGGGCCTGCCGCCACCGGATGCGGTGTTCATCGGCGGCGGCGCGTCGCAGGCGCTGCTGGCTGCGGTGTGGGCGCGCATCCCGCCCGGCGCCCGGCTGGTGGTCAACGCCGTGACGCTGGAGACCGAGGCGCTGCTGGCGGCGTGGTCGGCGGACAAGGGCGGCGCGATGACGCGGATCGAGATTGCGCAGGCCGCGCCGCTGGGCGCCCGGCGCGGCTGGCGCGCGGCGATGCCGATCGTGCAATGGCGCGTCACGCGATGAGCGGCGGCGACGGGAAGGCGGCGGCGGGCGGCGTTTCGGGCGCGGTAGCCGGGCTGGGGTTTCGCCGCGCGGCCTCGGTCGCGTCGTTGCGCGCGGCGCTGGCGGCGGCGGCGGGCGGGGCGCCGGAAGCGGCGGGGCTGGTCGCGCTCGCCACCGTCGCCGCCAAGGCGGAGGCGCCCGCGCTGCGGGCGCTGGCGGCGGCGCTGGGGCTGCCGGTGCTGGCGATTTCGCCTGCGGCGCTGGCGGCGCAGGACACGCCGACGCGGTCGGCCCGCGTCGCGGCGCTGCACGGCGCGGGCAGCGTGGCGGAGGCGGCGGCGCTGGCGGGGATCGCCGCCCTCGGCGTCGCGGCGCCGGGCCGCCGGGCGCGGCTGCGCGGCCCGCGCGCGGCGTCGCCCGACGGCATGGCGACGGCGGCGATTGCGGCGGCGATTGCGGCGCTGGACGACGCGGAACAGGAGGGATCGACGCAATGACGGTGCATTTCATCGGCGCGGGGCCGGGCGCGGCCGATCTGCTGACGCTGCGCGGGCGCGACCTGATCGCCGCATCGCCGGTGTGTCTTTACGCCGGGTCGCTGGTGCCGCAGGGCGTGCTGGCGCATTGCCCGGCCGACGCGCGGATCGTCAACACCGCGCCGCTGTCGCTGGACGCGATCATCGCCGAGATCGAGGCCGCGCACGCGCAGGGGTGCGACGTGGCGCGGCTGCACTCGGGCGATCTGTCGATCTGGTCGGCGATGGGCGAGCAGATGCGCCGCCTGCGCGCGCGCGCGATCCCGTTCGACGTGACGCCCGGCGTGCCCGCCTTCGCCGCCGCCGCCGCTGCGCTGGAGACGGAGCTGACGCTGCCCGGTCTGGCGCAATCGGTGGTGCTGACGCGGACCTCGGGGCGGGCCTCGGCGATGCCGCGCGGCGAGACGCTGGCGGGGTTCGCCGCCACCGGCGCAGTGCTGGCGATCCATCTGTCGGCGCACGCGCTGGACCGGGTCGTGGCCGAACTGGCGCCCCATTACGGCGAGGATTGTCCGGCGGCGATGGTCTGGCGCGCCAGCTGGCCCGATCAGCGGGTGATCCGCGCGCCGCTGGGCGCGCTGGCGGCGGCGGTCGCCGGGGCGGGACCGGCGCTGGCGCGCACCGCGCTGATCCTGGTCGGTCGGACTCTGGGCGCGCAGGATTTCGACGAAAGCCGCCTCTACGCCGCCGATTATGACCGCCGGTTCCGCCCGGTCGGCGCCAACCCGCGCTTTGCGGAGGACGCATGACGCCCCGCCTGCCCCCCCGCCTGCCCCCCGGTCTGCTGATCTCGGCGCCCGCCTCCAGCGCCGGCAAGACCACGGTGACGCTTGGCCTTGCCCGCGCGCTCAGCGACCGGGGGCTGGCGGTGCAGGCGTTCAAGTGCGGCCCTGACTATATCGACCCCGCGTTTCACGCCGCCGCCACCGGGCGCGCGTCGGTGAACCTCGACGCCTGGGCGATGACGCCTGCGCTGATCGCGGGGCTGGCGGAGCGGGCGGCGGGGGCGGACCTGATCCTCGCCGAGGGCGCCATGGGCCTGTTCGACGGCGTGGCGCAGCGCGGCGAGGCGGGGACCGGCGCCAGCGCCGACATCGCCGCGCTGACCGGCTGGCCGGTGG
>CAZRFB010000548.1:0-6679 GCA_964599185.1 uncultured Rhodobacterales bacterium
CATCTGGCGGCTGGCCTGCGCAAAGCGGGCCTCGTCGCGGTCGGTCGGCGGCAAGGTCGCCTGACCGGGCAAAAAGATCGCCAGCGCCGCCAGAAAGACCAGGATCAGCGCCAGCCGGGGGCGCCGCGCCAGCCGCGCCGCCAGCCGCGCCGCAAGCCGGGCCGTCGCGCCGCTGGGCGCCTGCGCGCCCGGCGCGTCATGCTCAGCCGCTGATCCCATCGCCCCGCGCCCCTGCTGCGCCGCTCAGGCGCGGCGCATCGCTTATCGGGCGCACGGCGGCGGATTGTCCAGCGTTGGCGCGCATCCGGCGCGCCGTTTGCGCAGGATCAAGGCGCGACCGGCGCATCGGCGCGATTCTGCCTGCGCTATTTCATGGGGAGGGCCTTGCGATGCTCAAGATCGCCGTTTTGCTGTATATCATCGTCGCACCGACGCTGATGGGCGTGCTGGTCGCCGTCACGCTCGTGATTCCCGCGCTGGCCAACGGGCAGGGGATTTCTGCGGCCGCGATCCTCGGCGCGGTCGCCGCCGCGCCGGTCTCATGGCTGGTCGCCCGCGCGATACGCGGCAAGCTCGCCCGCTGATCAGGCGCCGAACACGCGGGCGAAGATCGTATCCACATGGCGGGTGTGGTGGGCGAGGTTGAAGTGGCTGGCGATTTCGCCTGCGCTCATCGCCGCCGTCACTTCCGGGTCCGCCTTCAGTTCGGTCTCGAAGTCGGCGCCGTGCTCCCAGACCTTCATCGCGTTGCGCTGCACCATCGCGTAGGCGGCCTCGCGGCTGACGCCCTTTTGCGTGAGCGCCAGCATCACCCGCTGCGAGTGGATCAGGCCGCGAAACTTGTTCATGTTGCGCAGCATGGTCGCGGGATAGACCACCAGCTTGTCGATCAGCCCGGTGAGCCGCGCCAGGGCGAAGTCGAGCGTGATGGTGGCGTCGGGGCCGATGGCGCGCTCCACCGAGGAATGGCTGATGTCGCGCTCATGCCACAGCGCCACGTTCTCCATCGCCGGCGCGGCGTAGCTGCGCACCAGCCGCGCCAGCCCGGTGAGGTTCTCGCTCAGCACCGGGTTGCGCTTGTGCGGCATGGCGCTGGAGCCTTTCTGGCCGGGCGAGAAATATTCCTCCGCCTCCAGAACCTCGGTGCGCTGCAGATGGCGGACCTCGATGGCCAGCCGCTCGATGCTGGAGGCGATCACCGCCAGCGTGGCGAAGAACATCGCGTGGCGGTCGCGCGGGATCACCTGGGTCGAGATCGGCTCGGGCGTCAGCCCCATCTTCTCGGCGACATGCGCCTCCACCGACGGGTCGATGTTGGCGAAGGTGCCGACGGCGCCGGAAATGGCGCAGGTCGCCACCTCGGCGCGCGCCGCGACCAGCCGGGCGCGGCAGCGGCTGAATTCCGCATAGGCCTGCGCCAGCTTGAGGCCGAAGGTGGTCGGCTCGGCGTGGATGCCGTGGCTGCGTCCGATGCACACCGTGTCGCGATGCTCGAAGGCGCGCCGCTTCAGCGCCGCCAGCAGCGCGTCGAGATCGGCCAGCAGGATGTCGGCGGCGCGGGTCAGTTGCACGTTGAAGCAGGTGTCGAGAACGTCCGACGAGGTCATGCCCTGATGCACGAAGCGCGCCTCCTCGCCGACATGCTCGGAGAGATGCGTCAGGAAGGCGATCACGTCGTGCTTCACCTCCGCCTCGATGGCGTCGATGCGCGCCACGTCGAAGGTTGCGTCCTTCGCCCGCCAGGTCGCTTCGGCGGCCGACTTGGGGATCACGCCCAGCGCCGCCTGCGCGTCCGCCGCATGGGCCTCGATCTCGAACCAGATGCGGTATTTGGTCTCCGGCGACCAGATTGCGACCATCTGCGGGCGGGAATAGCGGGGAACCATGGGGCGCGTCTCCGGGGGACATTGCGGGCGGATGCCGGGCGGGGTAGCACCGCCGCATGGTTCTGACAACGCATCAGCGGTTCGCGGGCGTCTGGAGCGTCGCGCGCGACATCGAGGACATGGGCGGCGGTCCTGCGGGCCGGTTCCGCGGGCTGGCGCGCATCACGCCCGACGGCGAGGGGCTGCGCTACGCCGAACAGGGGCTGCTGACGCTGGGGCAGGCGAAGATGACCGCCGCGCGCGTCTATCTGTGGCGGCTGGAGGGAGAAAGCGGCGTCGCGGTGCTGTATGAGGACGGCGCGCCGTTCCACCGCTTCGACTGGCGCCAGACGCAATGCGAAGACAGCCACCAGTGCGGGCAGGATCATTACGCCGTGCGCTACAGCTTCGCGACCGAAAGCTGGCACGCCCATTGGCGCGTCACCGGGCCGCGCAAGAACTACGCCTCCACGGCGCTTTACCTGCGCGCCGCGCCCGCCGACGGGGCGCTTGTCGGGCGCGCGCCGGGCGCATAACGTGCGCGTGAGAAACACCTTGCGAGGGATGGCGCGAATGTCGAGAGTGCTCAGCGAAACGGTGGCTCCGGCCAGCGGCGCGGCGTTGTGGGTGAAGCGCGCGGCGCTGGTGGCGCTGGGCGTCGCGGCGATGGCGGTGGCGGCCAAGATCAAGGTTCCCATGTGGCCGGTGCCGATCACCATGCAGACCTTCGTGGTGCTGTCGGTCGGCGCCGCTTATGGCGCGCGGCTGGGCGTGGCGACGATGCTGGCCTACCTCGTGGTTGGCGCCGTGGGTCTCGACGTGTTCACCAACTCGTCGGTCGAAGCCTATGGCCTGTCCTACATGATGGGCGGCACGGCGGGCTATCTGCTGGGCTTCGTGCTGGCGGCGGCGTTCATGGGCGTGATGGCGGCGCGCGGCTGGGACCGCTCGTTCGGCAAGACGGTGCTCTCGATGACGGTCGGCAACGCGATCATCCTGGCGCCGGGCGTGCTGTGGCTGGGCGTGCTCTACGGCTGGGACAAGCCGATCCTCGACTGGGGGTTGTGGCCGTTCCTGCCGGGCGCGGTGCTGAAGACGGCGCTGGCGGCGACGCTGTTCCCGCTGGCGTGGCGGGCGGTGGGCGCCGCGCGCGGCTGACGCGACCCAAAAGGCCGCACGGATCAGGCGGGCGGGGGCGCAGCCTCCGCCCGCGCCAGCGTGACCGCCAGCCGCGCGATCAGCATCACCGCCGAGGCGGCAAGCCCCAGCGCAAGGCCGAGCCACACGCCGAGGCCCTCCAGCCCCGCAGGAAAGCCGAGCGCCCAGGCGGCGGGAAAGCCGATCAGCCAATAGCCCGCGATCGCCGCCGCCATCGGCGCCGCCGTGTCGCCCATGCCGCGCAGCGCCGAGGCGGCGCTGACCTGCGCGCCGTCGGCCAGCTGGAACAGCGCCGCCACCCCCAGATAGCCGACCGCCAGCGCGAAAGGCGCCGCCGCCGCCGGATTTGACGGATCGAGAAACAACCCGATCAGCGCACGCGGCGCCAGCCAGAACAACACCGCAGTCGTGCTCATGAACGCCGTGGTCGCCGCCAGCGACACCCACGCCGCGCGCCGCATCCGCGCCGGGTCGCCAGCGCCCAACGCCAGCCCGACGCGCGCGGTGGTGGCGTGGCTCAGGCCCAAGGGGACCATGAACGCGATCGCCGCCAGTTGCAGCGCGATGGCGTGCGCGGCCAGCGCGTCCGGCCCCAGCCAGCCCACCAGCAGCGCGACGGCGGAGAACAGCCCGGTCTCCGCCGCCAGCATCAGCCCGATCGGCGCGCCCATGCGCAGGATCGCGGCGAAGCGCGGCCAGTCGGCGCGCCAGAACCGCGCCAGCAGCGCATAGCGGCGATAGCGGCGCGCCGTGCGCCACCCGAGCAGGCCCAGCATCGCCAGATGGGTGAGCGTGGTGCTGATCCCGGCGCCGAACAGCTCCAGCCGGGGCAGGCCGAAATGGCCGAACATCAGCGCGTAGTTGCCCAGCGCGTTCACCGCGACGCCCGCCAGCGTCACCAGCATCACGATCCGGGTCTCGCCATGCGCCGCCAGAAAGCTGCGCAGCGCGACAAAACACATCGCCGGCGCGATATGCCATGCGGCGGCGGACACATAGTCCTGCGCCAGCGCGGCGAGCGCCGGTTCCTGCCCCAGGGCGATCAGCAGCCGCTCGGCCTGCAGCAGCAGCGGAATGGTCAGCGCCGCCAGCGCCAGCGCCACCCACAGGCCCTGCCGCACGCTGCGCCGCACGTCGCGCCGCCGCAACCCGCCCAGGGCTTGGGCCACCATCGGCCCAACCGCCAGCACGACGCCGGTGTTGAACATCACGAACGGGAAGATCAGCGCCGAGGCCAGCGACCCCGCCGCCAGCGGCGCCGGGCCCAGCCAGCCGGTCATCACCACGTCGGTCGCGGTCAGGGCGATGGTGGCGAGCTGGGCCGCCACCAGCGGCCCGCCCAGCGTCAGCAGCGCGCGCAGCTCGATGCGCCACGCCGCCGCGCCGCCGCCTTGCATGGCGCCGCGCCTCAGCGGCGCGGCGCGGCGGCGGGGCGCCTCACCCGAACACCACGCCGGGCAGCCATGTCGCCAGCGACGGGAACAGCGCCAGCAGCACCAGCGCAAGGATCTGGATGATCACGAACGGGATCACGCCGCGATAGATGTCCATGGTCGAGATCTCGGGCGGCGCCACGCCGCGCAGGTAGAACAGCGCAAAGCCGAACGGCGGCGTCAGGAAGCTGGTCTGCAGGTTCACCGCCATCATGATCGCCACCCAGATCGGGTCCAGCCCCAGCATGAACAGCGTCGGCGACATGATCGGCACGATCACGAACACGATTTCGAGAAAATCGAGAAAGAACCCCAGCACGAACATCACCAGCATCACGGTGAACATGGCGCCGAACGCGCCGCCCGGCACGGCGGAGAGGATCTCGTGCACCGTCTCCTCGCCGCCAAGGCCGCGGAAGGTGAGGTTGAACAGCTGGGCGCCGATCAGGATCACGAACACCATGGCGGTGACCTTGGTGGTCGATTGCATCACGTTGGCGAGAATGCCGCTGCGCCACACCCGCAGCAGGCACGCCGCCAGCCCCAGCGTGAACAGCCCCAGCATCGCCGCCGTCAGCCAGATGCCGATCAGGTCGTTCGGCTCGATCACCGTGCGCGTCAGCCGCAGGTCGAAGAACCGCGTCAGCACGAAGGTCGCGATCAGGCCGAACAGCGCCAGATACTGCGGCCAGGGCGAGCCTTCTTCGGCGCGCCCGCCCGCCAGCAGGATCGCGCCCACCGCGCCCACCGCCGCCGCCTCGGTGGGCGTGGCGATGCCGTAGAGGATCGAGCCCAGCACCGCGAAGATCAGCAGGATCGGCGGGAACAGCACCCGCATCACCTCCGCCGCCGTGACCTTCTCGGTCACGTCCATCGCCGGCGACAGCTGCGGGCGAAAGATCGCAAGCAGGATCTGATAGCCCATGTAGAGGCCCACCAGCATCAGCCCCGGCAACAGCGCGCCGACGAACAGATCGCCCACCGACACCGGGTCCGGCGCCCAGTCGCCCACCGCGCGGCGGGCCTTGATGTATTCGTTGGAGATCGTGTCGCCGAGGATCACCAGCACGATCGACGGCGGGATGATCTGGCCCAGCGTGCCGGCCGCCGCGATCGAGCCGCAGGCCAGGCCCTTGTCATACTTGTATTTCAGCATCGAGGGCAGCGAGATCATCCCCATGGTCACCACGGTCGCGCCGACGATGCCGGTGGAGGCCGCCAGCAACATGCCCACGAAGGTCACCGACAGGCCCAGCCCCCCCGGCAGCGAGCCGAACAGCCGCCCCATGGTTTGCAGCAGTTCGCCCGCCACCTGGCTGCGCTCCAGCATCACCCCCATGAAGATGAACAGCGGCACCGCCACCAGCACCTCGTTGGTCTCGTCCATCAGGCCGAAGATGCGGCTGTAGAACGGGCGCAGGAAATTCACGTCGCCGCTGGCGAAATAGCCCTGCTGGAAATACGCGCCGATGAAGGCGAACAGCAGCCCCACGCCCGCCAGCGTGAAGGCGACCGGATAGCCGCGCAGCAGCAGCACGACGGCGACGGCGAACATGACCAGCTCAAGGTGGTCGATCAGCATCTGGATCATGGCGCGCCCCTCAGTCCAGCGTTTCTTCGGTGCGGAACGGGTCGTCCACGTCCTCGTCCATCAGCCGCAGCGCGGCCTTGATCATCGTCGAGACCGCCTGCAGCGCCAGCAGCACGGCCAGCAACAGCACCGTGCTTTTCAGCAGATACTTGAAGGGGATACCGGAGGTTTCGGTCGATCCCTCAAAATTCTTCCACGAAAGCATCACGTTCGGCCACGCCGACCATGCGATCAGATAGCAGACCGGCAGCAGGAACACCGCCGAGCCGATCAGGTCGGTCCAGTCCTGGCTGCGCTGGCTGGCGACGCGGTAGAAGATGTCCACCCGGACATGGCCGTTGTGCAGGAACGTATAGCCCGCCGCCGCCATGATCAGCGACCCGTGCAGATAGACCACCGCCTCCTGCCACCAAAGCGTTGACAGGAAAAGAAAATCCGCCGCAGAGAAGATGTAGCGCGCCACCACCAGCGCGAACTGGATCAGCACCATCAGCACGGTGAACCAGGCGACGAACCGGCCGATGCGGTCGTTCAGCCCGTCGATGGCCTTGTAGAGGGCTTGCACGTCTGGTCCTCCGGTTGCCGGGCGATCTGCGCCGCGTCGGCGGTTCAACCTTGCGGCGAGCGGCCGC
>CAZRFB010000549.1:0-1721 GCA_964599185.1 uncultured Rhodobacterales bacterium
GACGCCACCAGCGCGTCCACGAACGCCGACTGGTGATCTGTCAGAACAAGGTTTCTCGTTGGCATCCGTCCCTCCCTCGCCAGATGGCATAATATGCCAGCCCAGCGGGCCCATCAAGCACCACTTAAGCCAACGGCTGGGGCGCGGCCCGTGTTAGTCACACGGGCCAGCAGGATTGCTGCGCGCCGCGCTCTTGAAGGCGGGGCGCGCCCCCCCCCCTACTCCCCCGCCGCCACCTTGATCCGCCCCTGCGCGATCCGGTCGCTGGGGGCGATGGGGTAGTCGCCGCTGAAGCAGGCGTCGCAGAACTGGGGGGAGGCGTTCGCGCGGCCGTCCTGCTCGCCGCAGGCGCGGTAGAGGCCGTCGAGCGAGATGAAGCGGATCGAGTCGACGCCGAGGTGCGCGCGCATCTGGTCCTCGGTCATCTGCGCGGCCAGCAGCTTGTCCTTGTCGGGCGTATCCACGCCGTAGAAGCACGGCCACATCGTGGGCGGCGAGGCGATGCGCAGGTGGACCTCCGCCGCGCCCGCGTCCAGCACCATCTCCTTGATCTTGAGCGATGTCGTGCCGCGCACCACGCTGTCGTCCACCAGCACCACGCGCTTGCCCGCGATCACCGCGCGGTTGACGTTGAGCTTGAGGCGCACGCCCATGTTGCGGATCTGCTCGCTGGGTTCGATGAAGGTGCGGCCGACATACTGGTTGCGGATGATCCCCATCGCATAGGGGATGCCGCTCTGCTGGCTGTAGCCGATGGCGGCGGGGGTGCCGCTATCGGGGACGGGGCAGATCAGGTCGGCCTCCACCGGCGCCTCGCGCGCCAGCTCGGCGCCGATGCGGCGGCGGGTCTCATAGACCGAGAGGCCGCCGATCACGCTGTCGGGGCGGGAGAAGTAGACGTATTCGAAGATGCAGAACCGGGGTTTTGCGCGGCCGAAGGGAAACTGGCTCTCGACGCCCTTCTCCGAGACGATCACCATCTCGCCCGGCTCGACCTCGCGCACCAGCTCGGCGCCCACGATGTCGAGCGCGCAGGTCTCCGACGACAGCACCCACACGTCGCCGACCTTGCCCAGCACCAGCGGCCGCACGCCCAGCGGGTCGCGCACGCCGATCATTTTTGAGCGGGTTATGGCGATCACCGAGAACGCGCCCTCGACCCGGCGCAGCGCGTCCTTCATCCGCTCCGCCACCTTGCGCTGGATCGACAGCGCCATGAGGTGGACGATGCACTCGGTGTCGGAGGACGACTGGAAGATCGAGCCGCGCTCGATCAGTTCGCTGCGCAGCGCGTCGGCGTTGGTGAGGTTGCCGTTGTGCGCGATGGCGAAGCCGCCGGTGCTGAGCTCCGCATAAAGCGGCTGCACGTCGCGGATCGCGGTGACGCCCTTCTTGCCGGCGGTGGAATAGCGCACGTGGCCCAGCGCATGGCGGCCCGGCAGCATCCCGATCACGTTGGCGGAGGTGAAGTTGTCGCGCACATAGCCCATGCGGCGCACGGTGTTGAAATGCTTCTCCGCCGGATCCCACGCCGCGATGCCCGCCGCCTCCTGCCCGCGATGCTGCAGCGCGTGCAGGCCCAGCGCCACGAAGCTGGCGGCGTCCTGCGCGCCGAACACGCCATAGACGCCGCATTCCTCATGCAGCTTGTCGTCGTCGAACGGGTGGCGCGGCAGGTCGGGCGCAGGCCTTTGGGCGTGGCGGGTCATGCGCGGCTCCTG
>CAZRFB010000550.1:0-4737 GCA_964599185.1 uncultured Rhodobacterales bacterium
TGCCCGAGACGCTGATGATCGAGCCGACCGAGAGCGAGAGCCTCAGCGAGCTTGACCGTTTCTGCGACGCGATGCTGGCGATCCACGCCGAGGCGCTGGCGGTGGCCGAGGGGCGCGCCGACAAGGCCGACAACGTGCTGAAGAACGCGCCGCACACGCAGGCCGTTGTGACGGCGGCGGACTGGACGCATCCCTACAGCCGCGCGCAGGCGGCGTTCCCGGTTGCGGGGCTTTTGGCGGACAAGTTCTGGCCGCCGGTGGGCAGGGTGGACAACGTCGCGGGCGACCGGGCGCTGGTGTGCTCCTGCCCGCCGATGGAGAGCTACGCGCAGGCGGCTCAGTAGCCGCCGCGCGCTGGTCGGGAGCTTTGCGCGGGCGGCTCAGGAGTCGCCCGCGCGCGGCGGCGCCGGTCAGTCCAAGGTCGCGGCGAACTGGTAGGCGTCGCGCCCGCGCGCGCGGCTGTGGCTGCGGATCGGGTGATCCTCGGCGACGCTGAGCGCTGAGGACGACCCCGCGCGGCGCTGCGGCGCGCCGCCGGCGCGGTCCAGGGCCGCCTCCTGCGTCGCGCGCGGCGTGGACCCGCGCGCGGCGCGGCGCGGATGGTTCGGCGCGGCGGGCTGTTCCAGCGCGGCGGGCGCAGCGACCGGCTGTTGAGCGGCGGTCTGTCCCGAGACGCTCTGCGCGGCGATCCCGAACAGCAGGGCGGCGGCGGCGAGGGAGAGCGTGAAGGCGGGGCGGCGGTCAAACATGGCGATGGTCCTTTTCGAGGCTGGCGCCCGGCTTGCGCCTGACGGCCGGGGGAGGGCGGGAGCGGGTGTGACCGCGCCTTTCCGACATCCCCACCATCGCCGATTCGACCGCCGCCTTCCGTGAACCCGATCACACGCGGGGGTTGGCGCGAAAATAGTGCGGGTGTTTCGCGGGTGAGCGGCGCGGCGCCGCTGGCGCGTCGGTTGTTGGCGCCGCTGGCGCGTCGGTCGTCGGCGACGCTGGCGCGTCAGTCGTCGGCGCTGTCGGCCAGCATCTCCAGCGCGTCGCGGTCGATGATCCGCACCGCGCCGCGCCTGAGGTCGATCCAGCCGCGCGCGCGCCATCCCGCCAGCGTCTTGGCCACGGCCTCCCGCGTCGCCCCGGCGAAATCGGCCAGATCGGCCTGCGAGACGGCGATCACGCCTTCCGCCGATCCCACCTTGCGGTCCAGGTGCAGCAGGCGGCTGGCGATGCGCGTCGGCAGCGGCAGAAACGTCCGCTCCTCCAGCATCCTGCCAACGACGCGCAGCCGGGCGCACAGCATGTCGATGAACTGGAGCGCCAGCGCAGGCTCGTCGCGGATCGACGCCATCAGGTCGCCGCGCCGCACCCGCCGCAGCCGCGCGGCGACGCTGACCGTCGCGGTGGCGGTTCGGGTTCCGGCGAAAAGCCCGATCTCGCCGAAGATCTCGCCGCGCGTCATGATTTCGAGCGTCAGCTTGCGCCCGCCCCGCGAGGTGACGCTGATCTCGATCTCGCCGTCATCGACGATGTAGAAGCTGTCCGCCGCGTCGCCCTGCGAGAACAGCACCATGCCCTCGGGGGCGGTCACGCCGACCGCCGCGCGCTCCACCGCCGCCAGCAACTCCGCGCTCGCCGCCGAAAAGACCGATTGTTCAGGGGGCCAGTCTTTCGATTGCACGGGCGCGGCTTCCGCTGGCGCCGCCTGCCGGGCGCCTGAGGATGCTACACGGCCTGGTCGGGCTTGGCAGGGGCGTTTCGCCGCACCGCGCCGCCAAATTGCGCCGCCAAATTGCGCCGTCACACCGCGCCTTCAGACCGATGTGATGCGCGGCGGGCGGGAGCGCGGCCCCGGCGCGGCCTCGACGCCCGCGCCGCGCTGTTGCGCGCGCAGCAGCGCCCGTTCCGCGCGCGCCACGATGTCGGCCAGCGTCGCATCGTCGGGTTGCAGCACCGCCACGCCCGCCGACGCGGTGACGGCTTCGCCGACGATCATGCCGATTCGGTCCTCCGCGATCAGCGCCCTGACGCGGCGCATCGCGTCCACCGCGTTCTCGACCTCGGCCTCCGGCAGCACCGCGACAAAGGTCGCGCCCTCCCAGCGGCCGACAAGGTCATAGGCGCGCAGGCTCTGCACCAGCGTCTCCGCCGTCAGCCGCAACAGCCGCTCGGTCTCCAGCCGTCCAAGCGTCTTTTCCGCCGCCGGAAAGCCGTCGAGCGCCAGCAGCGCCACCGCCATCGGCGTCGCCTTGCGCCGCGCGCGGGCGATCTCGTCGCGCGCGCGGCGCATCACCGCGAGACGGTTGGGCAGCCCGGTGAGCGGGTCCTCCAGTCGGGCGGGGTCGGCGCGCCGCGTCGCCGCCTCCAGCCGCGCCTCAAGCCCTTTCAGGCCCTTGTGAATGCGCGCGAAATCATCCTGCGGCCCGCGTTGCGCCGCGCGATGGTCGCCGTAGTGCTCCAGCGCGTCGCCAAGGCGCGCAAGCGGTTTCAGCAGCCAGACAAGCCCGCCGATCGCGCCGCCGGTCACCGCCGCCGCCGACGCCAGCGCCAGCAGATGCGCGCCCGAAGTCAGCGCTGCGGCGAAAGGCGCGACCGCAGCCGCCGCCGCCAGAAGCCCCGCGCGCGCCGCCACGCTGTCCACGATCCGCCTTCGCCGCACCGAACGCTCCCCCCGGGGCGCCGTGCGCGCCCTTTTCGTCAGACTGCCCGACGCGGCGCTAACAAAGCGTTGCGCGCGAGCGGTCAGGCGGACTGCGCCGCCCGCAGACGACGCATCGCCGCGTCGCCGCCGGGCAGGCCCTGCGCCGCCTCCGCCAGCGGCGCGAACCGCCAGCCAGGCGCCGCGCGCGCCGCGTCCGGCGCGAGAGCATGATACACCACATGATGCGTCGCGCCGACATCGAAAGCGTCGATGGGCGTCGGAAACGCCCCCGCAGCGCCCGCCGCCGCGATCTGGCCGAGCAGGCTGTCGCGGGCGGTGTCGGGGCCGAAGCGCGCCGCCGAGGGCAGGCGCGGCGCCGGGCCGTCGCGCAGCAGCGCCGTCTCGCCGCGCGTCACCAGCGCCGAGAGCCGCACCGGCGCGCCGCCGCCGATCGCCACGAAGCCGCCGCGGTGATAGCCCAGCGGTTCGGCGTCGGATTCGCCGAAAGCGACCACCTCGCCGATCAGGATTGCGTGATCGCCCGCAGGCGTCACGGTATGGGTGCGGCAGTCGAACCACGCCGCCGCCTCGTCCAGGACCGGAGCGCCGGTGGCGACTTCGCGCCATGTCACTGCGCTGAAGCGGTCGGCGCCCTTGGTGGCGAACACCTGCGCAATCTCGATCTGGTCGGCGCGCAGCACGTTGACGGCGAAACGTCTGGTCTCGCAAAAAACGCCATAGCTTGCGGCGGTCTCTCCGATGCACACAAGAACAAGCGGCGGGTCGAGCGACACCGAGGTGAAGGAATTGGCGGTCAGCCCCACCGGCGCGCCCGCCGCGTCGCGGCTTGTGACCACGGTCACGCCGGTCGCGAACGCGCCCAGAGCGCGGCGCAAGGCTCTGCTGTCGCCGTGGCGCGGATCGGTCATGCGGTGGCCTCCCTGTTGACGTGCGACATATGGCGCGCCGCGGTGCGCTTGTCGAACCCGCTATGCCGCAGTGCGGCGCGGTTGTATGGAAAGCGCGTTCGTCACCGCTCGCGCCCGGAGGCCGCGCCCATGCAGACCCGCGTTCTTGGCTTCGCCCTTGTGGGCCTTCTGGCCGTCATGGCGCTTGGCGGCGGCCACAGCGGCGCGCTGGCGCTGGCGGCGCTGATCGGCGGCGGCGCGGGGTTCGCGCTCTATCACGCCGCGTTCGGCTTCACCGCAGCGTGGCGGCGCTTTTCGCGTGAGCGGCGCGGCGCGGGGTTGCGCGCGCAGATGCTGCTGATCGCGGTCAGCTGCCTGTTGACCTTTCCGCTGATGACCTACGGCGCCGCCATCGGTCTGCCGTCGCAGGGCAACATCCTGCCGATGGGCGTCGCCTCGGCGCTGGGGGCGTTCCTGTTCGGGATCGGGATGCAGGTCGGCGGCGGCTGCGCCTCGGGCACGCTGTTCACCGTGGGCGGCGGCTCGACGCGCATGGTGCTGGTGCTGTTCTTCTTCATCCTCGGCTCGGTCTGGTCCACGGCGCATTACGACGTCTGGGGCGCCTGGCCGACGCTGAACGACAATCGCGGCGTGTCGCTGCTGGCCGAGTTCGGCCTTGGCGGCGCGCTGGCGATCATGGCGCTGGCGCTGGGCGGCATCGCGCTGTTCTCGGCGCAGAGCGAGATCAAGGCGCATGGCGGGCTGGAGCCGCTGAAGGCCACCGGGTCGCTGCTGCGCGGGCCCTGGTCGCTGGCGGCGGGGGCGCTGGCGCTGGCGCTGGTCGGCGGCGCGACCATGGCGGTCACCGGGCGGCCCTGGGGCGTGACCTGGGGTTTTGCGCTGTGGGGCGCGCTGGGGGCGGAGAGCCTGGGGTTCGACGTGCGCGACTGGGCCTACTGGAGCGGCTGGCGCGGCGGCGTGATGGATGCGGGGCTGTTCGGCTCGCCCACCTCGGTGATGAACTTCGGCATCGTGTTCGGGGCGATGGCGGCGGCCGCGCTGGCGGGCAAGTGGGCGCCCGCGCTGGCCTTGTCGCGGCGCGACGTGCTGACGGCGGTCGTCGGCGGGCTGCTGATGGGCTGGGGCGCGCGGATGGCCTATGGCTGCAACATCGGCGCTTATCTGGGCGGGCTGGTC
>CAZRFB010000551.1:0-8402 GCA_964599185.1 uncultured Rhodobacterales bacterium
GTCGCGCATCCGCCGGATCGCGCTGTCGAGGCCGGAAAAGATCGCCTCGCCCACCAGGAAATGGCCGATGTTGAGCTCGCGCACCTCGGGGAACGCCGCGACCGGGGGCGTGGTGTCATAGGCCAGCCCGTGCCCGGCGTGCACCTCCAGCCCCAGCCCGTGCGCGAAGGCGGCGCAGCGGCGCAGGCGCGCAAGCTCCGCGTCGCGCGCCGCGGTCCGCCCCTCGTTGTGGGCGTCGCAATAGGCGCCGGTGTGCAACTCGATCACCGGCGCGCCGATGCGGGCGGCGGCCTCGATCTGGCGCTCGTCGGCGGCGATGAAGATCGACACGCGACAGCCCGCCGCGCGCAGCGGCGCAATGAAATGCGCCAGCCGGTTCTCCTCGCGCGCCACCTCCAGCCCGCCTTCGGTGGTGCGCTCCTCGCGCTTCTCCGGCACCAGACACACCGCGTGCGGCAGGTGGCGCAGCGCGATCGCCTGCATCTCCGGCGTCGCGGCCATCTCCAGGTTCAGCGGCAGGCCCAGATCGCGCAGCGCCTGCGTCAGCGCGTCGATGTCGGCGTCGGCGATGTGGCGGCGATCCTCGCGCAGATGCGCGGTGACGCCGTCCGCCCCCGCCGCCGCCGCCGCGCGCGCGGCGCGCACCGGGTCGGGGTGGGCGCCGCCGCGCGCGTTGCGGATGGTGGCGACGTGGTCGATGTTGACCCCGAGCCGCAGCGGGCCGACAGGGGTGGTCAGGCGGGTCATCTCAGTCTCTCCATCGTGATCGGCCATCGTGATCTTCCAGCGTGATCGGCCACCGTGATCGGCCAACGTGATCGGTTCAGGTCATTCCGCCGGATCGGCGACCGGCGGCGCCGGGCGGGCGCGGCGCAGGCGCGCCTCCACGGTGCGCTTGGCGGCGGCCATCAGCTTGAGGCGGCGGCGGTTCTGATACGCCGCGATCAGCGGACGCAGCAAGGCGTAGACGATCCCCGACGCCACAAGCCCCGGCGCCAGCCCGCCGACAAGATAGGGCCAGAAGATCGTGTCGAGAAACTTGTCGAAATGGCTGAACACCAGCCCGACATGGAACTGCGCCGGATCGACGCCATGCCCCAGCATCCAGTTGCCCAGCGTCAGCGCGGCGCCGGCGATGAACGGGAACGTGACCGGATTGCCGACGAACGTGCCCAGCGCCGAGGCCAGCACATTGCCGCGCACGATCAGCGCGAACAGGGCGGCGACGACGAAATGCAGCGTGAACAGCGGCGTGAACGACGCCATCACGCCGCAGGCGAAGCCCAGCGCGATGCGATGCGGCGTGTCGGGCAGCCGCTGCACCCGCCGCCCGACATAAGCGAAGCCGCGCCGCCAGCCCTTGCGCGGCGCAACGAAATCACGCACCCGCCGCAGCAGGCTGAGCGGGTTGCGGCGTTTGAAGATCATCGCGCCGCCGTCTCCGCGTCGCGAAAGTCGCTGATGCCTGCGCCCGTCACCGCTTCACGCTCACCCTGTCCAAAGCCCCCGGTTCCTGACAATCCGCCCCGCGACTGCGCGCCGCCGCGCTGACGATGGGCTGCGCCTCCAGCGCCGAGAGGATACCGGCGAGATGTTTAACATCCCGAACCTCCACGTCGAGCAACATCCTGAAGAAATCGGGTGTCCGCTCCGCCGTGACAAGGTTGGCGATGTTGGCGCGCTGCTCGGCGATCAGCGCGCAGATCCGCGCAAGCGCCCCCGGCTCATTGGACAGCGTCAGCGCGATGCGGGCGAGATGGGTGGCGAACTGGCCCGCGTCCTCGTCCCAGCGCAGGTCCAGCCAGCGGTCGAGCTGGTGTTCGTGCGTCTCCAGCACCGGGCAGTCGATGGCGTGAACCTCCACGCCCGCCTCGTCGAGGATGCCGACGATGCGGTCGCCCGGCACCGGGCGGCAACAGGCCCCGAAGCGGACCGCGACGCCGCGCCGCACGCCGCGCACCACCGGCGCGCCCGGCTCCGACAGCGGCTCCGGCGGCTCGCCGTCCTGCGCGGGATAGACGATCGAGACCACGCGCCGCCCGGCCACCTCGCCGGCGCCGATCGCCTCCAGCAGATCGTCCACGCCGCTTTTTCCCAGCTTGCGCGCGGCGCTCTCCAGCGCCTTGTCGGTGATCTCCTTGCCGCGCCGCTCGAAGGCCTGCCGCGCAATGTCGCGGCCCTGGCGGATGTTGCCCTCGCGCGCGTCCTCGCGCAGCGCGCGCTTGATGGCGGCGCGCGCCTTGCCGGTCACCGCCATGTCCATCCACACCGGCGAGGGGCGCTGCGCCTCGGCGCGGATGATCTCGACCTGCTGGCCGTTGCGCAGCCTTGTCCACAGCGGCGCGCGGCGCCCGTCGATCTTGGCGCCCACGCATGAATCGCCGATGCGCGAATGGATCGCGTAGGCGAAGTCGATCAGCGTCGCGCCGCGCGGCAGCGGCACCACGTCGCCCTTGGGGGTGAAGCAGAAAACCTGATCGTGGAACATGTCGAGCTTGACGTGCTCGATGAACTCCTGCGCCGTCTCGCCGCTCTCGCTGCGCTTGGCCAGATCGCGCAGCCAGGTGAAGGGATCGACCGCGAAGCGGTTCTCGGCGCGGGCGCCGTTGCGATAGGCCCAGTGCGCGGCGACGCCGGTTTCGGCCACGTCGTCCATCTCGCGGGTGCGCACCTGCATCTCAACGCGCATCCCGTTGGGGCCATAGACGGTGGTGTGCAGCGACCGGTAGCCGTTGGATTTCGGCCCGGAGATGTAATCCTTGATCCGCCCCGGCGCCACGCGCCAGCGCCGGTGCAGCGCGCCCAGCGCGCGATAGCAGCCGTCCTCGTCCTCGGTGACGATGCGGAAGGCGTAGATGTCTGAGAGCTGGGAGAACCCCACGCCCTTGTCCTCCATCTTGCGCCACACCGAATAGGGCCGCTTCTCGCGCCCGAACACCCGCGCGGGGACATGCGCCTCATACAGCGCCTCCTCGATGGCGGCGGTGATGGCGGGGATCAGATCGCCAGTCTCGCGGCGCAGCTTGAGGAAGCGGCGCATGATCGAGGTGCGCGCCTCGGGGTTGATCACGGTGAAGGCGAGGTCTTCCAGCTCCTCGCGCATGTGCTGCATCCCCATGCGCCCGGCCAGCGGCGCATAGATCTCCATCGTCTCGCGCGCGATGCGCACCCGCTTGTCGGGGCGCAGCGCGTCGAGCGTGCGCATGTTGTGCAGCCGGTCGGCCAGCTTGACCAGCAGCACCCGCACGTCGCGCGCCATCGCCATCAGCAGCTTGCGAAAGTTCTCCGCCTGCGCCGCCTCCTTGCTGGTCAGCTCCAGCCGGGTGAGCTTGGTGACGCCATCGACCAGTTGCGCGATCTCGTCGCCGAACAGCGCGGCGATCTCGTCGCGCGTCACTTCGGTGTCCTCGATGGTGTCGTGCAGCAGCGCGGTGACGATGGAGGCGTCGTCGAGCTTGAGGTCGGTCAGAATCCCGGCGACTTCGAGCGGGTGGCCGAAATACGGCTCGCCGCTGGCGCGGGTCTGGGTCGCGTGCGCCTTGGCGCCGAAGACATAGGCGCGGTTCAGAAGCGCCTCGTCGGTGTTGGGATTATAGGCGCGGACCCGGTCAACCAGTTCGTATTGCCGGATCATCGCACGGGTTCCCCTGCCGGGGCCGCGCCCCTATCGCGCCGAAGGGGGCGCCTCAGGCGCGCCTCAGCGCCCGCCCTGCTCGGCCAGCAGCGCGCGCAGAAGCTGCTCCTCCGACAGATCGTCGGCGGGGCGGTCGGGCGCTGGCGCGCCCATCAGCGCGGCCATGCGATCCTCCTCCGGCTCGTCCACCTCGATCTGGGTCTGGAGCGCCTCGATGGCGTGCTCGCGCAGGTCCTCGACGGGGATGGTCTCCTCGGCGATTTCGCGCAGCGCCACGACCGGGTTCTTGTCGTTGTCGCGGTCCACCGTCTCATGCGCGCCGGACGACAGCTCCCGCGCCCGGTGCGCCGCCAGCAACACCAGGTCGAACCGGTTCGGCACCTTATCGACGCAATCCTCAACCGTGACGCGGGCCATGGGCGCACTCCGTGCAGCAATCATCCAGATCAAGCTGGGGTCGATAGCGCATCCGGCGACCCTGCGCAAGGCGGCGCCCGCCGCCGCGCGCCCGCCGCCGTGCGCCCACCGACGCGGCCCGCCCCAGCGGCGCGCTAAACCGCCTCCAGGCACCACCGCAGGATGCCCTTCTGCGCATGCAGGCGGTTTTCCGCCTCGTCGAAGATCACCGACTGCGGACCGTCCAGCACCGCCGCCGTCGCCTCCTCGCCGCGGTGCGCGGGCAGGCAGTGCAAAAACAGCGCGTCGGGCCTGGCGCGCGCCATCAGCGCGGCGTCCACCTGATAGGGGCGCAGCAGGTTGTGGCGGCGCTCGCGCGCCGCGCCCTGATCGCCCATCGACAGCCAAGTGTCGGTGATCACCGCGTCGGCGCCCGCCACCGCCTCGGCGGGGTCGCGCGTCACCGTCACGTCGGCGCCCTCGCGCCGCGCCCAGTCGAGATAGCGCGGCGCCACGTCCAGCGCCTGCGGCGTCGCCAGCGCCAGCGCAAAGCCGAACCGCCCCGCCGCCTCGATCAGCGTCTGCGCCATGTTGTTGCCGTCGCCGGTCCAGGCGACCTTCTTGCCGGCGATGGCGCCGCGATGCTCCTCGATGGTCATCACGTCGGCCATCACCTGACAGGGGTGGCTGTCGTCGGTCAGCGCGTTGAGCACCGGCACGTCGGCGTGCGCCGCCAGCTCCAGCAGCTTTTCGTGCGCCGTGGTGCGGATCATGATCGCATCGACATAGCGCGACAGCACGCGCGCGGTGTCGGCCAGCGTCTCGCCGCGCCCCAGCTGCATGTCGTGGCCGTTGAGCAGGATGGTCTCGCCGCCCAGCTGACGCATCGCCATGTCGAAGCTGACGCGGGTGCGCGTCGAGGGTTTTTCGAAGATCATCGCCAGCACGCGGCCGGCCAGCGGGCGGTCGGCGTCGGCGGTTCCTTTCGGCAGACCGGCGCGCGCGGCCTTCATCGCGCGCGCCGCGTCCAGCATCGCGCGCAGATCGGCGGCGGAGGTGGCGGCGAGGTCGAGGAAATGGCGCGTCATGGCTGCGCCGCCCGCACCGCGCCGCAGGCCGCCTCCAGACGCCGCACGCCCTCGTCGATCTCTTCGTCCGACACGATCAGCGGCGGCAGCACCCGCGCCACGTTGTCGCCCGCGCCCACCAGCAACAGCCCGGCCTCGCGCGCCCTGTCCACCAGAACCGTGTTGGGCGCGACGCATTTCAGCCCCAGCATCAGCCCTTCGCCGCGCACCGCCGCCACCACGTCGGGAAACGCCGCCGCCAGCCCCTCAAGCCGCTGGCGCAGCCGCCCCGCCGCCGCCGAGACGCGCGGCAGGAACCCGTCGGCCAGCATCACGTCCAGCACCGCGTTGCCCACCGCCATCGCCAGCGGGTTGCCGCCATAGGTCGAGCCATGCGTGCCCGCCACCATGCCCGCCGCCGCCCGCTCGGTCGCAAGACAGGCGCCCAGCGGAAAGCCGCCGCCGATGCCCTTGGCCGCCGCCATGATGTCGGGCGTCACGCCCGCCCATTCATGCGCGAACAGCTTTCCGGTCCGGCCATAGCCGCACTGGATCTCGTCGAAGATCAGCAGCACGCCCTTGCTGTCGCACAGGTCGCGCAAGCCCTTCAGGCACTGCGGCGGGACCGGGCGCACGCCGCCCTCGCCCTGCACCGGTTCGATCACCACCGCCGCCGTCTCCGGACCGATGGCGGCCTCCAGCGCGGCGTGGTCGCCGAACGGCACATGGTCGAAGCCGTCGGGCATCGGGCCGAAACCCTTGACGAGCTTTTCCTGCCCCGCCAGCGCGATGGTCGCCAGCGTGCGGCCGTGAAACGAGCCCTCGAAGGCGATCATGCGGAACCGCTCCGGCGCGCCGTTCCAGGAATGGAACTTGCGCGCCATCTTGATCGCGCACTCCATCGCCTCGGCGCCCGAGTTGGTGAAAAACATCGTGTCGGCGAAGGTCGCCTCCGCCAGCCGCGCCGCCAGCCGCTCCTGCCCCGGCACGCGGTAGAGGTTGGCGCTGTGCCAGATCTTGCCCGCCTGTTCGGTCAGCGCCGCGACCAGATAGGGGTGCGCATGGCCCAGCGCGTTCACCGCGATCCCGGCGCCGAAATCCAGATAGCGTCGGCCCGCCGCGTCGATCAGCCAGCAGCCTTCGCCGCGCTCGACCGAGAGCGGCTGACGGGCGTAGGTGGGCAGAACGGCGTCGATCATGGCGGCCTCCGCAGCGCGCGGCGATGAAAAAACCCGCCGTGCCTGCGGCAGAGCGGGGAGTTTTTGGTAAATCGCGCAGCCAGCCGCGTCAATCGCGCCGTCAGCCCTTGAGGCCGGTTCCGCGCGTGAACAGCCGCAGCGCCCAGAACCACAGCCCCGCGACCGCCGCCAGCGCCACGGCGGCGCCGATCAGCGGCGGGCCGTCGCCGACGCCCAGCACGCCGAAGCGGAAGCCGTCGATCAGATAGAACGCCGGGTTGGCGTGGCTGAGCGCGCGAAACCCCGCCGGCATGTCGGCCAGCGTGTAGAAGGTGCCCGACAGGAAGGCGAGCGGCGTGACGATGAAATTGGTGATCGCCGCCATCTGGTCGAACTTCACGCACCACACGCCCGCGATCACCCCCACCAGCGACAGCATCGCCGAGCCCAGCAGCACGAAAGCCAGCGCCCACAGCGGCTGCGCCACGCCGAGGCCCAGCGCCAGAAACACCGGCCCGCCCACCGCCAGCGCCACCGCCAGACCGCGCGCCACCCCGCCCAGCACATAGCCGGTCAGCAATTCGGTGGGCGACAGCGGCGGCATCAGCGTATCGACGATATTACCCTGGATCTTGGAGATGATCAGCGAGGACGAGGTGTTGGCGAAGGCGTTCTGGATGATCGCCATCATCACGATCCCGGGGCCGAGAAACTGCTCGAAGCTCACCCCCATCGCCTCGCCGCGCCGCGCGGCCAGCGCGAAGTGAAACACCGCCATGAACAGCGCGGCGGTGGCCAGCGGCGCCAGCAGGGTCTGCATCCAGACCTTGGCGAAACGCATCACCTCGCGCAGCGTCAGCGTCCACAGGCCCAGCCAGTTGACAGCCCCGAAGCGACGCACGCCGGGGGCGGGTCTGTTCTCGATCACGGTCACTTCTCCCGCCTGACTTGCGCCGCGCGCCCGGAAAGCTAACATGCGCGGCTGATGCGTCGAGCCGCAGGACGCGGCGCCGCCGCCCATCCGCACCGGCCCCGCGACCGATACTGGAGTCACAAGCCTCATGTCATGGACCGACGAACGCGTCGAGATGTTGCAGCAGATGTGGTCGGAGGGCCAGTCCGCGGCGCAGATCGCCAAGACCCTCGGCGGCGTCACCCGCAACGCGGTGATCGGCAAGGTGCACCGTCTGGGCCTGTCCAACCGCGCGCCCACCGCCGCCCAGCGCGCCGCCGACGCCGAACCGGAAGGCGCGGCGGTCCCAGGCGGCGAAGCGGCGGCGGTGAAGCCGCAAACTGCGGCGCCCGAGGCCGCGCCCAATGCCGCGCCCGAACCCGCGCCGGTGGCGGAGACGGTCGCCGAGACGGTCGCCGAGCCGGATGAGGTCGCCGCCGAGACGGTGGCCGAGATCGCGCCGGTCGCGCCCCGCCCCGCCCAGCGCGATCCGCTGCGCCGCGAACCGGCGCCGATGACCGAGGAGCGGCTGGAGGTGCTCGCCAACCTCGCCGAGATCGAAAAGACCGCGCGCCGCGTGACGCTGATGGACCTGACCGAGCGCGTCTGCAAATGGCCCATCGGCGACCCGACCGACCCGGCGTTCCGGTTCTGCGGCCTGCCCGCCCAGCAGGGCAAGCCGTATTGCGAGGCGCATGTCGCGGTGGCGTTCCAGCCGATGTCGAGCAGGCGCGACCGCGACCGCCAGCGCATCCGCAACTGAGCGCGCCCCCACTCCCCCGCGTGTTGACAGCGCGGCGGGGCGGCGATAGCTGAAAACGCCGGGCGGCGCGCGGGTATAGCTCAATGGTAGAGCACCTGCCTTCCAAGCAGGCTATGTCGGTTCGATTCCGTCTACCCGCTCCACCCCGCCCCCACGCCCGCCACTACGAGACGCGGCGCCGCCGCATTCAAGGTTGCGCATCGCCGCGAAGGCGCGTATGCGGGCGCCGGTTCTGAACAACCCTCACCTTATGACACGGGGCGAAACGGCGATGGCGAAGGCGAAATTCGAGCGTAACAAGCCGCATGTGAACATCGGCACCATCGGGCATGTCGATCACGGCAAGACGACGCTGACGGCGGCGATCACGAAGTATTTCGGCGACTTCAAGGCCTATGACCAGATCGACGCG
>CAZRFB010000552.1:0-15857 GCA_964599185.1 uncultured Rhodobacterales bacterium
CCGCACCGACCTCGACGCGCCGACCTGGGTGCTGATCTGGCGGCGCTTTCTGCGCCACCGGCTGGCGGTGGTCTCGGGCGCCTATCTGCTGGCGATCTATCTGGCGCTGCCGTTCATCGGCTTTCTGGCGCCCTATAACGCGGGCGAGCGCAACGAGAACCGCATCTTCGCGCCGCCGCAGGTGTTTCGCTTCTTTCACGAGGGGCGTTTTGTCGGGCCGCATGTCTATGCGACATCGGAGGCGTTCGACACGCAGACCTTCCAGATGGTCTCGACCACGGATTTTTCGCATCCGCGTTTCATCCGCTTCTTCACCCGCTGCGGCGGCGCGCACACGTTCCTCGGCATGTTCCAGACCAACTGGCGGGTGATCTGCCCGCCGTCGGACTATGACATGTTCCTGCTCGGCACCGACCGGCTGGGCCGCGACGTGCACAGCCGCATCATGTGGGGCGCGCAGCTGTCGCTGACGGTGGGGGTGATCGGCGTGACGGTCAGCTTCGCCATCGGCCTCGTGCTGGGCGGAATGGCGGGCTATTTCCGCGGCTGGATCGACGCGGGCGTGAGCCGCGCCATCGAGATCATCCGCTCGCTGCCGGAATTGCCGATCTGGCTGGCGCTGTCGGCGGCGATCCCGCCGAACTGGTCGTCGGTGACGGTGTTCTTCATGATCTCGATCATCCTCGGCCTGCTCGACTGGCCGGGGCTGGCGCGCGCGGTGCGCTCCAAGTTCCTGGCGCTGCGCGAGGAGGATTACGTCAAGGCGGCGGAGCTGATGGGCGCCGCGCCGGGCCGCATCATGGCCGTGCACATGGCGCCCAATTTCATGAGCCATCTGGTGGCCTCGGCCACGCTGGCGATACCGGGGATGATCCTCGGCGAGACGGCGCTCTCCTTCCTTGGGCTGGGCTTGCGCGCGCCGTCGGTGTCGTGGGGGCTGATGCTGAACGACGCGCTGGACCTGACCGTGGTCGAGATCTACCCGTGGCTGCTGACGCCGCTGCTGCCGGTGATGATGGTGGTGCTGGCGTTCAGCTTTCTGGGCGACGGCTTGCGCGACGCGCTCGACCCGTATTCCTGAAGCGGCCCGCTCAACGCCCGAGGATCAGCCGCGCCGACGTCTCGACGCCGCTCAGATCGACCGTCGGACCTGTGGGGCGACCGCGCCGGATGGCGCGCGCGACGGCGGCGGCCAGCGCCTGCGGCGTCAGCGACGCGGCGTCCAGCGCCTCGAACTGGGGCAGATGCGCGAAGGCTTCGGCGCGCAGCGCCTGCTCGCGCTCGTCCGCCGCGACCATCGGAACCACCACGGCGGGCGCGCCCGATTGCAGCAGATCGACGGCGGTGTTGTAGCCCAGCAGGCTGACCGACGCGGCGCAGGTCCGCAGCCGCGCGCGATAGTCCGGCGCCGCAGGCTCGACGGTCACCGGCGCGCCCCCGGCCAGCGCGGCGAGGCGCGCGACCGTCGCCGCCGCGTCGGCGCCGCCGACCCGAAGCCGCCACGGCCGCGCGCCCAGCCGCGCCGCCGCAACCGCGCAATCCAGCAGCCCCCGGCCCAGCGCCCCGCCACCCTCCGCCACCAGCACCTCCGCCGGATCGCCCGCAGGCGGCGGCAAGGCTTCTGCGACATAGCCGGTATGGCGCAGCATGTCGGCGATCCGCGCCGCCTGCGGCCAGCCCAGCGCGAAGGGCGCCAGCGCGGCGTCGCCATGGACCAGAACCGCGTCATACCAGCGCCGCAGCCGCGCCTCGGCCTCCGCCGCGCGGGCGGCCTTTCGCGGCGGCTCGGGGATGTCGCGCACCGAGCAGAACGCCCGCGCGCCGCGCGCCCGCGCGATCTCCAGCGCCAGCTCGAACTCGGGGGCGAGGATGCGCCGCCCGAAGGGAAACAACTCCGTCACCAGCACATCGGGCGCGAAATCGCGCAGGAGCGCCGCCAGAAGGTCGGCGCGCGCCGCCATGTAGGCGGCGTCGGCGGGCGCGCCGGCGGCGGTCAGAAGCCGCGCATAGTCGAAACCCGCCACCGCCACCGGCGGCAACTGCGCCAAAGCCACGCCGCCTGCGCCCAGATGCGGCAGCGCCCGCCCGCCGGAGATCACCAGCGCCTGCGCCCCCGCCGCCGCCACGCCGCGCGCCAGCGCCAGCGTGCGCGCCAGATGCCCCGAGCCGCTGAGGTGGCAGGCGAGAAACGCGACGCGCGTCATCGCGGCCTCAGCTTCGCCTCCGGCCCCGCCGCGCGCGGCGTCCCGTCGGGGTCGAGCGTGACCGGATAAAGCCGCGCGCGGCGGATCGCGAACGGCTCGGGCCGGTCGAAATCCCAGCCAAGGGCGCGCGCCAGGATCACCCGCATCACGCCGCGATGGATCACCAGCGCGGCGTCGCGGCCTGCGGCGGCGATGTCGGCGAGCGCAGGCGCCACGCGCGCCCAGGCGTCGGCGGGGCTTTCGCCGCCGGGGGGGCGGCGCTCCCAGCCCCAGGTCTCGACATGGCCATAGCCCGAGGACGGGTCGGCCAGCAGATCGGCGCCGCGCCGCCCCTCCCACGCGCCCCAGTCGAGCTCGGTCAGCCGCGCGTCGGTCTCGAAGGCCGGCCACAGCGCGGCGGCGGTGTCCTGCGCGCGGGAAAGCGGGCTGGCGATAACCCGCGCGCCGTCCCAGGGCGGCGGCGGGGCGAGCGCGGCCAGCGCCGCGCGGGCCGCGTCGGTCAGCGGGCGGTCGGCGCGGCCCTGCAGGATGTGGTCGCGGTTCCAATCGGTCTGGAAATGGCGCAACAGGCCGATGGTCACGCGCATGTCAGCCCCTCCAGCCCCGCCTTCAGCCGCCCGGCGGCGGCGTCCAGCCCGTGGTGCGCCATCATGTGCGCCCGCGCGGCGCGCCCCGCCGCCGCCAGCGCCGGGCGATCCAGCGCGAAGCGGCGGATCGCGGCGGCGAAGGCGGCGGCGTCGCCCGGCGGGGTCAGCGCGCAGGCGGGCGCCACCACGGCGCGCACGCCGGGGCGGTCCTCCGCCGCCACCGCGCGGCCCATCGCCTGCGCCTCCAGATAGACCATGCCGAACGCCTCGTTCACCCCAGGCCACACCAGCAGATCGCTCTCGGCGTAGAGCGCGTGCAGCGCCGGGCGCGCGTCCTGCCGCCCCGCCCAGGTCACGCGGCCCGCCACAGGCGCAAAGGCGGCGCGCACCGCATGGGCCGCCGCGCCGTCGCCCGCCACGGTCAGCCGCCAGTCCACGTCGTCGAGACGCGCCAGCGCGGCGGCGAGCGCGCGATAGGAGGCCAGCTTGTCGCCCTCGCGCATCATCGCCACCGCCAGCAGCCGCAGCGGCCCGTCGCGCGACACCGGGCGCGCCGCGGCCTGCCCCAGCGCGGTGAACGGCGGCAGATGCACCAGGCGCTGGCCCGGCGGGCGCGCCGCCTCCAGCATCGGCAGGTCGCGCCCGGTCAGCCAGAAGAGCACCGCCGCGCGGTCCAGCGCCGCCTCCGACAGCGCGGCGAAGCGCGCCCACGGCCCCGACAGACGGCGCGGCGACCTTGTGCCCTCGGCCACGACGTAAGGAACGCCCAGCGCCTGCGCCACCACCGGGCCGAGCAGGTCGGGCGCCTTGTAGTAGCAGTGATAGGTGAACCACAGCGCGGGCGGCGACTCGGCCAGCCCCTCGATCAGCCGCGCCGCCTCGGCTCTCGCCTGCGCGCACAGGTCCGCCTGATGCGCCGCGTCGCCCGCGCCGTCGCGCGCGCGCAGGCGGGAGGCGAGAAACACGCCATAGCCCGCGCGCTCCAGCGCGCGCTGCATCAGCCGCGCGATGCGCCGGTCGCCGGACGGGTTGGCGTGGTCGGGCGGCTTCATCGGGGCGTAGAACGCCACCTTGCCGCAAGCGGCGCTCATCGCGGGGCTGCGTCGTCTTGCGCGGCCGCGTCGCCGCTGCGGCGCAGAGGCATCACGGCGCCGCCATCGCCGCGCGGCCTGGCGGCGTCGAGTTCGGCGCGCAGCCGCGCGGCGATGGCGTCGGCGCCCGCCCTGGCGCCGAAATCCGCCACCAGCCGCGCGCGCGCGGCCTCGGCCATCGCCGCGCGCTCGGCGGGGCTGCGCATGAGCCGCAGGATCGCCGCCGACAGCGCCGCCGCGTCACCGGGCTTGACCAGCAGCCCGCCTTTGCCATGCGCGATGAACTCCGGGATCGCGGAGAACCGGGTGGAGACGATGGCGAGGTTCTGGCTCGCCGCCTCCATCAACACGTTGGGCAGCCCGTCGCGGTCGCCGTCCGCCGCCGCGCGCGACGGCAGCACGAACAGATCGGCCTCGCGCAGCGCCGCGATCACCGCGCCCTGCGCCGAGGCGCCGCGCCATTCGATGCGCGCGTCGAGGCCGAGTTTCGCGGCGCGCGCCTTCAGCGCCGCCTTCAGCGGCCCGCCGCCGATGTGGATGAAGCGCCAGTTCAGCGCGGCGGGCAGGTCGGCCAGCGCGTCGAGCAGCACGGCGTAGCCCTTCTTCTCGACCAGCCGCCCGACCGAGAGAAGGCGCACCGGGTCGCGCGCGTCGCCGCCGTCGCGGGCGGGGCGCGCTTCGGGCGGGGCGGGAAAGCGGCTGAGGTCCAGCCCGTGATAGAGCAGCGCAAGGCGCTCGGGCGCCGCCGCCAGCGCGCGCAGATGCGCCAGCCCTGCGGCGGTGCAGGTCACGCCGAACCGCGCGTCGGCCAGCTTTTCGCGCTTTTCCCAGCCGGGAATCGTCCAGATGTCGCGCGCATGGGCCGAAAAGCCCCAGCCTTGGCGGCGCATCAGCGCGGCGTAGCGCGTCACCGAGCCGGGCGTGTGCAGGAAATGCGCGTAGAAGAACCGCACCTCGCGCCCCGCCTCGGTCGCCAGCACGCAGGCCTGGCCGAAGCGGCGGATGCGGTTCAGGCTGGGGTCGCGCGCCAGATCGCGCAGCCAGACGCGGGCCGCGCGAAGGAAACCCGGCGTCGCGAGCGCCGCCATCAGGCCGCGCAGCACGCGCAGCGGCGCATCGTGCAGATACTCGGGCAGATAGCGCACCGGCGCGGTGATCTCGGCGTGAACCGGGTGCGTCGCGGCGTCGGTGGGGTGGCGCAGCGACCAGATCTCGAAGCTGAGGCCGCGGTCCTGAAGCGCCTTCAGCTCCTGCGCGATGAAGGTTTCCGACAGGCGCGGATAGCCCTTCAGCACCACCGCCAGCGGCGGCGGCGTCTCACCCGCCATGGGCGACCGCGCGCACGCGGGGCAGGGTCAGCATGTCGGCGCGCGCGACGATGGTCTCAAGCCCGTCCAGCAGCCCGTGGATGCGCCCCGCCGACGGCGGCTTTTGCGTCAGCAGGCCCCGGATCGCGGCGGCCATCACCAGCGGGCCGTCGCCGTCGCGCTGCTTGTGCAGCATGCGCACCAGCCCCAACTCCTCCGCCGCCTCGGCGCGGATCAGCTGCTCCAGCCGCGGCGCGGTGCGCGGCGCGATCACGGCGGGCTTGTCGAGCGACAGTATCTCGCAAAAGGTGTTGTAGCCGCCCATCGCCACCACGCCGCGCGCGTCCTGCACCAGCCGCTCCATGCGGCTGTCGAAGCCCACGGTGAGGATGCGCTCGCCCAGCGCGGCGGCGCGCCGCTCGAAATCGGCGCGCAGCTCCGCGTTCATGAACGGGCCATAGACCAGCACGGCGCGCACCGGGATGTCGGGGTCGGCCTCATAGGCCGCCAGCGTCCAGTCCACCAGATCGGCGCCGTCGCCGCCGCCGCCGGTGGTGACCAGCACGAAATCGCCGATCTGCGCGGGGGGCCAGTCGGCGGGCGAGAACGTCGGCGCCTCGCGGCGCAGATAGCCGGTATAGACCGTGCGCGCATGGACCGCCGCCGACAGCGGCAGGCCCTCAAGCGGGCGATGCACCTCCGGCGCGCCGTAGATCCACAGCTCGTCATAGTAGCGCTCGATGATCTCGCAGGCGCCCTTGCGCGCCCATTCCTCACGCAGCGATTCCGCGTCGTCGAGCACGTCGCGCACCCCCAGCACCAGCCGCGCGCCGCGCGCCTGCGCCGCCTCCAGCGTCAGGTCGAGCTCGTTGCGAAAGCCGCCCGGCTCCTTGTCCACGATGATCAGGTCGGGCCGGAACGTCGCCTCCGCCGCCGCCAGCAGCGCCGCGCGCAGGCGCACCGTCTCGTCGATGTCCACCGCAAGGTTGTGCGACTTGTAGGAGCCGTCGGGCAGCTTCACCACGCCGGGCAGGCGCACATGGTCCACCCGGTCGGGAAAGTCGAAGCGTCCCGCCACCGGCGAGCCGGTCATGATCAGCGCCGAGAGCGCAGGATCATGCGCCGTCAGCGCCTGCGCGATGGTGCGGGAGCGGCGCAGGTGGCCCAGCCCGAACGTGTCATGGCTGTAGAGCATCACGCGCCGCCCGATTGCGCCAGGCTGGGCGGCGCCAGGCTGGGCGGGGCTGAACCCGGCATTTTGACGTGTTCTCATAGCCAAGCGCTTTCGGCTGTGCGGCGACTTCGCCGCAGGCGGCTGGGCGGCGACTTCGCCGCTTTCGGCTGTGCGGCGGCGCAGCCGTCGCGGATCATGCGCGCGCGTCTCCGGTTGCGCCGGATGCGCGCGCGCCCCATTGTCGTTAGCGGCACGCGGCCATAAACGCCAGTGAAACGCGACGGCGCCATCGCTTGCGCACATTTGCGCGAGAGGCGCAGCGCGCGCGTCACCCCTGCGCTATGCTGTCGCTGGCCGGGGAGGACGCGACGAGATGCGGCATGGCTTGAAAAAATTCCTGCAGGCGCTGACGGTGACGCTGTCGCTGTGCCTTGGCGCGCCCGCCGCCGCCCAGAGTTTTGACGACTATGGTCTTCTGGGCGGCGCGAGCCAAGGGGCCGAACGCCCGCCAGACCTTGAGGCCTACGGCCAGATCGCCGAGACCTACCGCGCCGGCAGCGCGCTCGACATGACGCAGCGTCAGGTGTCGCGGTTCCGCGAGCGCGTCAAGACGACGCTGATGCGGCTGCCGCGCGCGGCCGACGACATCGGCGCGGCGGTCGCGGGCGGCAGCCCCGGCGGCGACGGGCGCTTCTTCATCGGCCTTGCCGCGTTTCTGGTGTTTCTGCTGGGCGTCGGGCGGGCGGTGGCGACGCTGTTCGCCGTCTATGTCGGGCGCCCGGTGTTCATGTCGCTGCAAAAGCCGCATCCGCAGGGCCTGTGCGACAAGCTGCCAGTGCTGGCGGCGCGCGTCGGGCTGACCGTGGCGGGGCTGGCGATCACGCTGGCGACGGCGGTGCTGGTCGGGTCGGGCTTCTACCCCGAGGATAACGAGGTGGCGCTGCGCACCGCGATCATCGTGTTCGCGGCCTATGGCGCGGTGCGGCTGGTCGATACGCTGTGGCGGATGATCCTGGCGCCGTTCCTGCGCGACTATCGCGTGCCGGTGATCGAGGACCGGGCGGCGGTGCGGCTTTATCGCTGGCTCTACGCCGGCGCGCTGATCGACATCGCGCTCAGCGCCGCGCTCTACTGGCTCGACACGCTCGGCCTCCAGCCAGAGACCGCCGCGCTGCTCACCATCGCGACCGGCATGATCACCACGGCGCTGGTCGCGGCGGGCGGCTGGGTGAACCGCCACGCCGTCTCGGGCGCGATCCTTGGCGGCAAGACGGCGCGCGAGGCGAGCTGGCTGTCGGTGGCCTTCGCCACGCTGTGGGGGCCTGCGCTGCTGGTCTATCTGGCCGTGACGCTGACCGTGCTCGCCTATCGCGCGATCATGGCGGCGCCGCTGGGGCCGCCGCCGCTGGGGGTGGCGTTCGCGGTGTTCATGGCGGCGCTGGTCGCCTATGCGCTGACGGTGTTCGCGGTCGAGCGGCTTGCGCGGCGACAACGCGCGCGGCTGGCCAGCGCGCCGCATCCCGAGCCGGTGGCGCTGACCCAGGCCGAGGCGATGGCGGCGGCGGCGCTGGGCGAGGGGCCGGGGCCGCGCCGCGACCTGCGCGCCGACGGGCCCAGCGGCGGGCCCAGCGATGCGGGCGACGACGAGGGCGACGACGAGGGCGGCGGCTTCGTGCCGCAACCCAAGGCGCCGCCGCCGCCGCCCGGCTCACGCTCCTCGATGCGCACCTTCGAGGATCTGGCGCGCCGCGTCGCCAGCCTGTTCGCGCTGGGCGCGGCGATCTGGGCGCTGACCTATCTGTGGGGCGGGCGCGAGGCCTTCGCCCCCGGCGCGCCGCTCGACGTGATTCAGGGCGTCATCGACATCCTGTTCATCGGCTACGTCAGCTATCACGCGGTGCGCATCTGGATCGACCGGCGCATCGAAGCCGAGGGCGGCGACGACGTGGTGGCGGAGCCGGGCGACGAGGGCGGCGCCTTCAACGCCGCGTCGCGGCTGGCGACGCTTCTGCCGCTGATCCGCAACTTCGTGCTGATCCTGATCCTGCTGGCGGTGGCGATCTTCATCATGATGGAGATCGGCGTGAACGTCGCGCCGCTGCTGGGCGGCGCCGGCGTGATCGGTCTGGCGATCGGCTTCGGCAGCCAGACGCTGATCCGCGACATCCTGTCGGGCGCGTTCTTCCTGATCGACGACGCCTTTCGCAAGGGCGAATACATCGACATCGGCGGCGTGAAGGGCACGGTCGAGCAGATCTCGATCCGCAGCTTCCAGTTGCGCCACCATCTCGGCGCGCTCAACACCGTGCCGTTCGGCGAGATCAAGCACCTCACCAACTACTCACGCGACTGGGTGATGATGAAGCTGCCGCTGCGGCTGACCTATGACACCGACCCCGAGAAGGTGCGCAAGCTGATCAAGAAGCTGGGCGAGCGTCTGCTGGAGCACCCCACCGAGGGCCGCAAGTTCCTGCAACCGCTGAAAAGCCAGGGCGTGTTCATGATGGAGGACAGCGCGATGATCATGCGCGTCAAGTACATGACCAAGCCGGGCGACCAGTGGACCACGCGCAAGCTGGTGTATCAGGAGATCCGCGAGCTGTTCGAGCGCGAGGGCATCCACTTCGCCCACCGCGAAGTCACCGTGCGCGTGGCGCATGAGGACGGCGACCCGGAGCGCAATCTGACGCCCGGCGAGATGAAGGCGATCGGCGCCGCCGCGCGCACCGCGGTGGACGAGGCCGACGCGCTGGCGGCGGCGCGGCCGCGCGCGGTGGGCGACGACCGGTGAAGCGCGGCGCGCGCCGCGCCGCAGGGATGGGCGGCGAGCACTGCGCCGCGCGGGCGGGCTTTGCGCGCTGCGCCGCGCGGGGCCGCCCGGCTTGCGGCGCATTTGCCGCACATCGCCGCGCGCGAGGCGCGCTGCGCGCCTTGCGGCGCCGGGCGCGTTGTGATGCCGCCGCGCCTGCTGCTACATCTGAGTCTTCGCGGCCCTGACGATCAAGGCGGCCCATGCAGATCTACCTGCCCATCGCCGAGATGTCCGTCAACGCCCTGCTCCTTCTGGGGCTGGGCGGCGCTATCGGCGTGCTGTCAGGCCTGTTCGGCGTCGGCGGCGGCTTTCTGCTGACGCCGCTGCTGATCTTCATCGGCATCCCCCCCGCCGTGGCGGTGGCGAGCCAGGCCAACCAGATCGTCGCCTCGTCGTTCTCGGGCGTGCTGGCGCACTGGCGGCGCAAGACGGTCGATCTGAAAATGGGGCTGGTGCTGCTGGCGGGCGGGCTGGTCGGCTCCTACTTCGGCGTCTGGCTGTTCGCCCTGGTGCGCGCGCTGGGGCAGGTCGAGCTGATGGTGTCGCTGTGCTACGTGGTGTTTCTCGGCATCGTCGGCGGGCTGATGATGGTCGAGAGCGTGCGCACCCTGCGCAAGCGGCGCCGGGGCGCGCCCGCCGCCGTGCGGCGCGGCCACACCTGGGCGCACCGCCTGCCGATGAAGATCCGGTTTCGCGAGTCCAAGCTCTACATCAGCGCGATCCCGCCTCTGGTGATCGGCCTGTTCGTCGGCGTGCTGGCGGCGATCATGGGCGTGGGCGGCGGGTTCGTGATGATCCCGGCGATGATCTATCTGCTGGGGATGCCGACCAGCGTGGTGATCGGCACCTCGCTGTTCCAGATCACCCTGCTGGCGGGCTTCACCACTCTGCTGCACGCGCAGCAGAACCAGACGGTGGATGTGGTGCTGGCGGTGCTGCTGATCGTGGGCGGCGTGATCGGCGCGCAGTTCGGCGCGCAGCTTGGCGCGAAGCTGCGCGGCGAACAGTTGCGCTTTCTGCTGGCGGCGCTGGTGCTGGTGGTCTGCGCCAAGCTGGCGTTCGATCTGGTGGCGACGCCGGACGAGCTGTTCTCGCTGTCGCGGCCCGGCCAATGAAGAGCGGGCCGATGCGGATCGCCGCGCTCCTCGCCGCCGCGTTCGCGCTGGGCGCGGCCGCGCAGCCTGCGGACCAGCCGCCGCCGGTGGAGCGGGTGATCGCCGCGCTCGACCAGAACCGCATCGCCATCACCGCCGGTTTCGACGGCACCGAGATCTTTGTCTATGGCGCCATCGCGCGCGACCGTCTGCCGGGGCCGCAGGACGCCGATGTGGGCGTGGTGGTGCTGATCGCAGGGCCTTCGGCCCCGGTGGTGGTGCGGCGCAAGCAGCGCACGCTGGGCATCTGGGTCAACCGCGACATGGAGGTGATCGACGCCGCCCCCAGCTATTACGCCATCGCCACCTCCGCCGCGTTCTACGACACCATCAGCCACACCGAGGACCTGCGCCGCCGCGTCTCGCTGGAGCACGCGCTGCGCTTCGTCGGCGCGCGCAGCGAGGGCGAGACGCGCACGGCGTTCCTCGACGCGGTGGTGCGGCTGCGCCGCCAGTCGGGCCTCTATGTGATCGCGCCGCAGGGCGTGGAGGTGATCGAGGGCACGCTGTTCAACGCCCGCTTCGTCCTGCCCGCCAACATCGTCGAAGGCCTCTACAGCGCCCAGGTGCTGCTGACGCGGCAGGGCGCGGTGGTGGACGCCTTCGAAGCGCAGATCGACGTCGCCAAAGCGGGGGTCGAGCGCTGGCTGTTCGACCTCTCGCGTCAGCGCGCGCTGCTCTACGGCCTGATGGCGATCACGGTGGCGCTGGCGGCCGGGCTGGCGGCGTCGGAGGCGTTTCGCTGGCTGAAACGTTAGGCGCGCGCCCCGGCGCGCGCGGGGGGTTGGCGCGCCCGGCGCATTTTTCCTAAACTTGCGGCGCCCCCGCGCAGGGCCGGAGGAGGACGCGATGGCCAGAACGATCGGCTCCGAGGGCGCGCGCACCGAGGCCGCGATCCGTGAGGCGGCGGTGGCGCTGATCGCGCGCCACGGCTTCGAGGGCGTGTCGATGCGCAGGCTGGCCGAGGCGGTCGGCGTGCAGGCGGGCGCGCTCTACCGTTATTTCCCCACCAAGCAGGATCTGCTGGTCTCGATGATGCGCGAGCACATGCGCCGCCTGATCGACGCCTGGGGTCTGGCGCGGCCGGTCGGCGCCGATCCGCTGCGCGAACTTGTCGCCTTCGCGCGGTTCCATGTGCGCTATCACATCGATCGCCGCGACGAGGTGTTCATCAATTACATGGAGCTGCGCTCGCTCTCCGATGAGCACGCCGCCGAGATCGTCGCCTTGCGCAAGGCGTATGAGGCGGAATTGCGTGGCATTCTTGCGCGCGGCGCCGCGAGCGGCCATTTCGCGATCGCCGACCCGGTGGTGACCGCCATGGCGCTGATCGCGATGCTGACCGGCGTCACCACCTGGCGCAAGCCCGGCGGGCGGCTGGCGCCGGAGGCCATCGAGGACATCTACGCCGCGCTGACGCTGGGCGCGGTCGGCGCGGCCTGCGGTCAGGCGGCGGCGCCGAAGGCGAAATCCGGCCAGCGCGCCAGATAGATGCGAAACCACGGCGTGAAGCGTTCGGGCGCCGCGGCGATCTCGGCGCCCAGCGCCGCCGCCGTCACCCAGCGGGTCTCGGCGACCTCATCGGGGTCGGGGGCGAGCCGCAGCGTCGCCGCGTCGGCCGCGCCGCGAAACAGATGCACCCGCTCATGCTCGGTCAGCCCGCCGCCCACATCGGCGCGATACTCCGAGACGCCGATGGGGGTGAGCGGCGTGGAGAAGCCCAGCTCCTCGCGCAGCCGCCGCGCCGCCGCCGCCGCCGGCGCCTCGCCCCAATGCGGATGCGAGCAGCAGGTGTTGGCCCACAGCCCGCCGCAATGATATTTTCCCAGCGCCCGGCGCTGGAGCAGCAGCGCGTCGCCGTCGAACACGAACGCCGAGATCGCCAGATGCAGCAGCCCGGCGCGGTGCGCGGCCAGCTTCTCCACTTCGTAAAGCGTTCCGTCGGCGGCGATGGCGGGGATGGTGATCATGGGCCGCTTCCTCTCTCACGCCGCCGCGCCGAGGGCGCCCTGCGGCAAAGGCGGCGCGCCGTTCCATTGTCCCTCGCAGGCCTCGACCGCGAAGCGCGCGAACAATTCCTCCGCGAACCAGCCGTTGCGCCGCGCCGCCTCCGCCGCCGCGCCATGCGGGCCTGCGGGATCATGCGCGAAGGCGCGCAGCGCGGCGCGGTCGGTCCAGATCGTGAAGGTGATCTGGTTGAACCACGGCGCCTCGCCGAGGCCCGCCTTGAAGCACAGCCCGCCGCCGGGCGGGATGGTGGCGCGAATCCCCGGCGTGCGCCGCCAGAAGTTCAGCAGGTGGCGCGGGCGGATCGCGGCGCGGGTCAGCACGGCCAGCGGGGCCTCCAGCGGCTCCGGCGCCCCCACCGCGAACGGCGCGTCGCCACCCCACAGGCCCCGCGCGCGCGTCGGTCGCAGGTAGAATGTCACCGATTCGCAGGCATGCGCGCGATAGGCGGCGAACACTGGCGCGCCCTGCACCTGCGCGCGCGCATGCTCCAGCGACGGCCACCCCGCCAGCACGCCATAGACCCCGAAATCCGGCCAGGGATAGAACCCCTCGCGCGACCCGTGCCCCACCATGCGCATGAAGCTGATGCCGGGCAGACGCTTGAGCTTTGGGCGCGACAGCAGCATCTGCCACAGCGCCCAATGCTTGTCGTAGAGCGTGGGGAAGCGAAACAGCGACAGGCTTGCGACCCGCCTCTCCGCCTCCCCGCTCAGGCGACCTGACGGCTGAGCGCGCATTGCGACCACAGGTCGTTGAGCGCCCGCGTCAGATGGTCGATATCGGCGTCGCTGTGCAGCGGCGAGGGCGTGATTCGCAGCCGCTCGGTGCCCTTGGGCACGGTGGGATAGTTGATCGGCTGGATGTAGACGCCGTAGTTGTTCAGCAGGATGTCGCTGATCCACTTGCACTTTTTCGCGTCGCCCACCATCACCGGGATGATGTGGCTGGGGTTGGGCTGGTGCGGGATGCCGTAGTGATCGAGCCGCGCGCGCACCTTGGCCACCGCCGCCCGCTGGCCCATCCGCTCGGCGTTCGACCGCTTGAGATGCGCGATCGACGCTCGCGCGCCCGCCGCCACATGCGGCGGCAGCGAGGTGGTGAAGATGAAGCCTGAGGCGAAGCTGCGGATGAAGTCGATGGCGTCGGCTGAGCCGGAGATGTAGCCGCCCATCACCCCGAACGCCTTGCCCAGCGTGCCCTCGATGAAGTCGATGCGGTGCATCAGCCCCTCGCGCTCCGCCACGCCGCCGCCGCGCGGGCCATACATGCCGACCGCGTGCACCTCGTCGATATAGGTCATGGCGTTGTGTTTTTCCGCCACGTCGAGGATCTCGGCGATCGGCGCCATGTCGCCGTCCATGGAATAGACGCTCTCGAAGGCGACCAGCTTGGGGATACCCGGCGCGATCTGAGACAGCTTGACGTCGAGATCCTCGGGGCTGTTGTGCTTCCAGATCAGCCGGTCGGCGCGGCTGTGGCGCATCCCTTCGATCATCGAGGCGTGGTTCAGCGCGTCGGACACGATCACCAGGCCGGGGATCTTCGCGCCCAGCGTGCCAAGGCCCGCCCAGTTCGAGACATAGCCGGAGGTGAACAGCAGCGCCGCCTCCTTGCCGTGCAGGTCGGCCAGCTCCGCCTCCAGCCGCACATGGTCGTGCGTGGTGCCGGAGATGTTGCGCGTGCCGCCCGACCCGGCGCCGCAGCGGTCGATGGCGTCGTGCATCGCCGCCAGAACGTCGGAGTGCTGGCCCATGCCCAGATAGTCGTTGGAGCACCAGACCGTCACCTGGCCGTCCGGCCCGTCGGCGCGGCGCGTGGCGCGGGGAAATTCGCCGCGATGGCGCTCAAGGTTGGCGAACACGCGATAGTTGCCGTCGCTGCGCAGCTTGTCGAGCGCGTCGCGGAAGAACCCCTGATAATCCATCGTCATCTCCTCAGCAGCGTCGGCGCGCTCAGCGGCGACAGGTCTGGCGCCCGATGAGCGCGGTTGGCGCGCTTGCGGGCGCGCGTGTCGATATACCAGCGCCATAATGACGCCTCACTGACGGAAAGCACCAGAAACCAGTGCTCCAGCGTCCCCAGCGCGATCAGCATGCCGACCAGCGTCAGCGCCGTCGCGTCGAACGGGGTCGCCGCCACCGTCGCCGCATGGAGCAGCATCCCCCCCGCGATCACCGTGCCCGCCGTCACCGAGACCGGAAACAGCAGGTTCATCGGCTTGCGTGAGAAGTAGCTCGCCAGATAGCGCAGGTCATCAGGCAGAAACTCGACTGCGACATTCGGCGCGCCGAGATAGATGTTGAACTTCACCGATAGTCGTAAAATCCAGAGCGCAAGAAACGTCCACAGCGCAACCGGATTCGCCGCGTCCCATAGCCACAGGCCAAGCCCGGCGGCGGTGGCGGCCAGCGCGATCTCGTGGTGGATCAGCGTCGCCGCCGCCATGCGGAACCGCAGCCAGCCCCGCGCCCCCGGCGGACAGGGCGCGCGGCGCGGCCCGGTGAGGGCGCCGGTCAGAAACGACAGCTCATGCCAGCCCCAGATCATGATCGCGGCGCTGAAGGCGACGCAGGCCCCGGTGAAATCGGCCTGCGCCGCGCTCAGCGCCACCGCGCCCAGCGCGCCGCCCAGCGCCAGCGTGCCGAGGCCCAGCGCCATGGCGCGCGGCGCGCGGCCGATCAACAGCACGATCCCGGTGCCGAACCACCACAGAAACAGCGCGAACAGCGCCGGGACCCAGATCGACGTCACCCCGCTACCACACCGGCTGCAGGCGCGACGACGCGGGCAGCGCCGTCTTCTTGACCGGCATCAGATAGAGCCGGGCGAAGATCGCGCCCGCGCGCGCCGTCAGCCCCGCCTTGCGCACCCTGCCCCACAGCCCCTGCCCCGCCGCCTCGCCCATCGCCACGTTGATGCGGTTGAGCGCGCGCAGGCCATCCCAGAAAGCCGGGTTGTCGATGTCGAGCTGCACCGGGAAGCACTGTTTCGAGATCTCGGTGGTGGTGCGGAACACCTGCCGGTCATAGTCCTCGATGTCCACGCCCAGCGCCTTGTGGAACTCGGGCCGCGCCATGTCGCGCACGTGCATGGTGGCGAACACCGCCAGCACGAAGAAGCGGATCCACAGCTTGTTCAGCCCCGACAACAGGTGCGGGTTGGCGCGCATCAGCAGGCTGAACGCCTCGCCATGGCGGAACTCGTCGTTGCACCATTCGCGGAACCACTTGAAAATCGGGTGAAACCGCTGCTCGGGGTGCTTTTCCAGGTGGCGATAGATGGTGATGTAGCGCGCGTAGCCGATCTTTTCGCTCAGATAGGTCGCGTAGTAGATGAACTTCGGCTTGAAATAGGTGTATTTCTTCGCCTTGGTCAGGAACCCGAGGTTCACGCCGATGTTGGCCTCTTTCAGCGCGTCGTTGATGAAGCCGGCGTGGCGGGCCTCGTCGCGCGACATGTAGCTGAACAGCTCGCAGATGTCGGGGTTCGAGCCGCGCTTCTTCATCTCCTTGTAGAGC
>CAZRFB010000553.1:0-18475 GCA_964599185.1 uncultured Rhodobacterales bacterium
GCGCACCGACATGGGCGGCGACGGCGCCGACATCACCCCGGAGCAAAGCGCCGCCGGGCTGCTGGCCCGCTTCGACGCGCTGTCGCTGGAGACGTCGGGCGTGCTGGAGGACTATCTCGGCCAGCCGCTGGCGTTCTGAGAAACCTCCTCCACCGCCTGCGTCATCAGCGCCAGTTCGCGCGCGCCGCTCATGCGGTGGTCGGCGCCCTTGACCAGCGTCAGCCGGGCGTCGTCGCTCTCCAGATGCGCCAGCAGCCGCAGGCCCACGGCGACCGGCACATCGGCGTCCGCCGTTCCGTGCAGCAGCCGCACCGGAAATGGCAAGCGCAGCGCGCTGCGCAGCACAAGCTGGGCGCGCCCGTCGTCGATCAGCCGCCGGGTGATCACGGTGGGCGCGTCGCCGTAGGGGTTGGGGATCGCAAACCGCCCGTCGCGCGCCATCGCCGCGGCTTGTTCGGGCGTCATCGCCGCCGCCATAGCATCCTCGGTGAAGTCCGGCGCCGCCGCCACGCCGACCAGCCCCGCCACCCGCTCAGGCTGCGCGCGCGCCAGCAGCAGCGCGATCCAGCCGCCCATCGAGGAGCCGACCAGCACCTGGCGCCCCGCCGTCAGCCGCGCCAGCGCGTCGCCCGCGTCGCGCGCCCAGTCGCCGATGCAGCCGTCCTCGAACCGGCCCGACGACGCGCCGTGGCCGGTATAGTCGAAGCGCAGGAACGCCCTGCCCGCCGCCCGCGCCCAGGCCTCCAGATGCGTGGCCTTGGTCCCGGTCATGTCGGAGGCGAAGCCGCCCAAAAACATCACGCCGGGCAACATCACGCCGGGTTTGCTTGCGCCCTCCCCGCGCGGCAAGGTTCTGTGGTAGGCGATGCGTCGGGCGCCATCGCAGAGCAGATAATCAGGAGCAGTCATGGCCGTGATGTCCTCCGCTGAGGCGCCCGAGCTTAGCGACGGCGGCGGGCTGCGCAACGCCAGCCGCCCGCTGACCGTGCTTCAGGCGCTGCCGCGTCTCGACATCGGCGGGGTGGAGCGCGGCGCGCTGGAGATCGCGCGCGCCATCGTCGAGGCGGGCGGGCGCGCCATCGTCGCCAGCGAGGGCGGCAGGCTGGCGGGGCGGCTGACCGGCATGGGCGCCGAGCTGGCGGTTCTGCCGATGGCGTCGAAGAACCCGCTGACCATCCTCGCCAACGCAGGCCGCCTCGCCCGGCTGATCCGGGCGCGCGAGGTGGACGTGGTCCACGCCCGCTCCCGCGCGCCGGCCTGGAGCGCATGGCTCGCCGCGCGCCGCACCGGCACGCCGTTCGTCACCACCTGGCACGGGGTTTACGGTGAGAAGGAGCCGTTCAAGCGGCTCTACAACTCGGTGATGTGCAAGGGCCGTCCGACCATCGCCATCTCGCAGTTCATCGCCGATCTGATCCGCGCGCGGCACGGGCTGGACCCCGCGCATCTGGTGGTGATCCCGCGCGGGGCCGACACCGCCGCCTTCGCCGAGGAGGCGGTGGGCGCCGAGCGCGCCGTCGCGCTGGCGCACGCCTGGGGCGTGGTGGAGGACGCGCGCCCGCTGGCGATGTTGCCGGGGCGGTTGTCGAAGTGGAAGGGTCAGGCCGATTTCATCGCCGCCGCCGCGCAGCTCAAAAGTCGGCGCGGCCCGGATTTCCTGTGCCTGATCGTCGGCGAGGACGGCGGCTCCGGTCAGGCCGCGCGGCTCACCGCGCAGGCGGCGGCGCTGGGCGCGCAGGATGTGGTGCGGCTGGTCGGGCCCTGCGACGACATGCCTGCGGCCTACAAGCTGGCGTCGGTGGTGGTCTCCGCCTCGACCGACCCGGAGGCGTTCGGCCGCGTCGCCGTCGAGGCGCAGGCGATGGGCCGCCCGGTGATCGCCACCGACCACGGCGGCGCGCGCGAGACGGTCGCCGACGGCAAGACCGGCTGGCTCTACCCCCCCGGCGACGCGCAGGCGCTGGCCGAGGCGCTGGACCGCGCGCTGTCGCTCGACGCCTCCGCCCGCGCGCACATGGGCATGGCGGGGCGGGCGCGGGTCGCCAGCCTGTTCACGGTCGCCGCGATGCAGCGCGCGACGCTGCGCGTCTATGAAGCCGCCGCAGGGCGCACCTTCGGCGCGCGGCTGGGCGGCTGAGCGGCGTCAGAAGCACACGATGTCGGCCTCCGCCTGCGCCCGGCGCAGATCGGCGACCATCGCCTTGTGCCGCTCCGAGGCGCGCAGCGCGCCGGTGCGCTCTCCGGTCAGCTGCAGCGTGCGGATCACCGTCTCGGCGTTGACATAGGCCTCATAGGGCAGGATCGCTGCGATGGTGTCGATCGAGCACGAACACCGCTCCAGCATCGCGCTGGTCTGGCCGTTCGACGCCATGCACGCGAACACATAGTCGGCGCGCGCCGCCGTGGGATAGTCGTTCAGCGCCGCAGCCCCCGCCAGCGCGGGGCCTGCGGCGAGCATCCCGACCAGAGCCGTCTTACCGAGCGTTTTCAAGCCGTATCTCCTCCAGATAGGCGGGCCTCGCCGCGTCGCCGGCGCGGGCGCGCAGCGCCACGATCATGCCGGGCCGATCTTCGGAGACCTCGAATCGCATCTCCAGATCGCCGAACGCCGCCATCTTCGCGCGGTTGGGATCGTTCTCGAAAGGATGGATTGTCAGCGCGCCGTCGTCCCCCGCCACGATGCCGTCGCGCAGCGCAAAGCGGATGCGGTTGCGCAGGTAGAACGCGCTGCCGCCGGTGACGTTGGCCATGGTGCGCAGCGTGTTCTCCAGAAACACCATCAGCAGCGGATTGCCCGGCACGCCGTCGGCGACCGGATAGACGCGCGCCGCGCCTTCGGCGTCGAGCGTGAAGCGCGCCGCCTGGGTCGGCCCCATCTCCAGCGCGATCACCTGCCGGAAATCCGGGCCTACCCCCAGCGCCGGGTCGGCGGCGCGCACATGGGCGTAGCGCAGCGTCTCACCCGCCGGCACGGCGCGCATGTGCGGCGTCTCGAACAGCAGATCCAGCGGCGCCGCCGCCAGCGCCGGAAAGGCGCACAGCGCCAGCGCCGCGGCCATCAGGGTTCGGCGCATTGCGCCCTCCATTTCTTGCTTGGAACATTCGTTCGCGAAGCTAGGTTGATGCGACACAGTCTTGCAAGGCCGGGGGGAGAAAAACATGGGGTCGGCGCTGGAACTGATCGTCGTGGCGTGCCTGCTGAGCGCGCCCGACACCTGCGAAAGCCACCGCGTGCGGCTGACCGTGCAGGGCGGCGACCCGCAATTGTGCGTGTACGCCTCGGTGCGCGAGGTCGCCTATTGGCAGCAGCTCCACGCCAAATGGCGCGTCAAGTCGTGGCGCTGCGCGATGACCAGCGACGACGAAGTGATCTGACGCGCAGGCCTTGGGTCTGAGAACCGGTCTTTCCCCGCGCGGCGCCCCGCTTGGCGCCGCGATGCTTGCCGCATACTGTGCGCAAGGTTCTTAAGGATGCGCAGCCCGTGGCGCATCTTTATCCAGGGGGAGGAAAAACCATGCGCACACGCGCCGCCGTCGCCTTTCAGGCCGGAAAGCCGCTCGAAGTCACCGAAGTCAACCTCGAAGGCCCGAAGGCTGGTGAGGTTCTGGTTGAGATCAAGGCGACAGGCCTTTGCCACACCGACGAATTCACCCGCTCCGGCGCCGATCCGGAGGGCATCTTTCCCGCGATCCTCGGCCATGAGGGCGCGGGCGTGGTGGCCGAGGTCGGCGCGGGCGTGACCAGCGTCAAGCCGGGCGACCACGTCATTCCGCTCTACACGCCGGAATGCCGTCAATGCCCGTCGTGCCTGTCGCAAAAGACCAACCTCTGCACCGCGATCCGCGCGACGCAAGGCCAGGGTCTGATGCCGGACGGCACCTCGCGCTTCACCACGCTCGATGGCGAGAAGATCCATCATTACATGGGGTGCTCGACGTTCTCGAACTACACCGTGCTGCCCGAGATCGCGGTAGCCAAGGTGCGCGAGGACGCGCCGTTCGACACCATCTGCTACATCGGCTGCGGCGTGACCACCGGCGTCGGCGCCGTGATCAACACCGCCAAGGTCGAGATCGGCGCGACGGCGGTGGTGTTCGGCCTCGGCGGCATCGGGCTGAACGTGATCCAGGGCTTGCGGCTGGCGGGCGCCGACATGATCATCGGCGTCGATCTCAACAACGACAAGAAGGCGTGGGGCGAGAAGTTCGGGATGACCCACTTCATCAACCCCTCCGAGATCGGCGAGGACATCGTCCCCTACATCGTCAACCTCACCAAGCGGCGCGGCGACCTGATCGGCGGCGCCGACTACACCTTCGACTGCACCGGCAACGTCAAGGTGATGCGGCAGGCGCTGGAGTGCAGCCATCGCGGCTGGGGCCAGTCGATCATCATCGGCGTGGCGCCTGCGGGCGCGGAGATCAGCACCCGGCCGTTCCAGCTGGTGACCGGCCGCGTCTGGAAGGGCACCGCGTTCGGCGGCGCGCGCGGGCGCACCGACGTGCCGAAGATCGTGGACTGGTACATGGAGGGCAAGATCCAGATCGACCCGATGATCACCCACCGCCTCAAGCTCGACGAGATCAACCACGGCTTCGACCTGATGCACGAGGGCAAGTCGGTGCGCGCCGTCGTGCTCTACTGAGCGGGGGGACACCATGGCGCAAGTATCGCGCAGCGTCGCGCTCAGGGCGGCGCCCGAGGCGGTGTGGTCGGTGATCGGCGGGTTCCAGGCCCTTCCCGGCTGGCACCCGGCGGTGGAGAGCTCATATCGCGAGGACATCGACGGCGTCGAGCACCGCCGCCTCGGGCTGAAGGGGGGCGGCGAGATCGTCGAACGCAGCCTCGGCGGCGACGCGCACTCCTACGGCTACGCCATCGTCTCGGGGCCGCTGCCGGTGGCGGATTACGTCTCGACGCTGACGGTCGCGCCTGCGGGGTCGGGGTCGGTGGTGGTGTGGACCTCCGCCTTCACCCCCGCCGCCGAGGGCGCCGAAGCGGTGATCGCGGGCGTCTATGAGGCGGGGCTGGCCGCGCTGGCCGCGCGTTTCTGATCCCTTGTCGCGGCGCGGGCCGCTTTGGCCCGCGCCGTCCACGCTGACCCTTGCGGAGAAAAGCCCATGGAGATCGTCTCGGAGACCCGCGCCTTCGGCGGCGTTCAGGGCGTCTATCGCCACAAGGCGGCGAGCACCCGCTGCGACATGACCTTCGCGGTCTATCTGCCGCCTGCTGCGCAGCACGGGCCGGTCCCCTGCCTGTGGTGGCTGTCGGGGCTGACCTGCACCCATGAGAACGCCATGACCAAGGCGGGCGCGCAGGGCTTTGCGGCGCGGCATGGGCTGGCGCTGGTGTTCCCCGACACCTCGCCGCGCGGCGAGGGCGTCGCCGACGACGCGGCCTATGATCTGGGGCAAGGCGCCGGTTTCTACGTCGATGCGACGCAAGCGCCCTGGGCGCCGCATTTCGGCATGTATTCCTATGTGACCAAGGAGTTGCGCGGCCTGGTCACGGAAAACTTTCCCGTCGATCCTGATCGCCACGGCGTCACCGGTCATTCGATGGGCGGCCACGGCGCGCTGACGCTGGGCGTGCGCAACCCCGATCTCTACCGCTCGCTGTCGGCCTTCGCGCCGATCACCCACCCCTCCGTCAGCGACTGGGGCCGCAAGCAGCTCACCGCCTATCTCGGCGCCGACGAGACGGCCTGGGCCGGGCATGACGCGACGCTCTTGCTGCGCGAGAAGGGTTTTGACGGCGAGATGCTGATCGACCAGGGCGGCGCCGACACGTTCCTCGACCTGCTCAAGCCCGAGGCGCTGGCCGCCGTCGTCGCGGAACGCCGGATCGGCGCGACGCTGCGCATCCAGCCGGGCTATGACCACAGTTACTTTTTCATCGCCTCGTTCATCGAGGACCATGTCCGCTGGCACGCCGAGCGGTTGTGAGGCGGTGATGTGGGAGGTGCTGCTCAGCCTCTGCATGGCCGGCGATCCGTCGGCCTGCCGCGCCGAACGGCGCCCCGGCGGCGCGTCCTACGCCGAATGCCGCCTTGAGGCCGACCGGCTGAGCGCGGCGCCCGGCGACTGGATCGCGCAGGACTGGATCGCGCAAGACTGGATCGCGCAAGACTGGCCCTGCGCGCCCGCAGGCGAGACGCCCGCCTTTCCCGTCACCGAGGTCGCGCCGGGCGTCTGGGTCCACAAGGCGCATCAGGCGGAGGTGAACCCTCAGAACGGCGGCGACATCGCCAATCTGGGCTTCATCATCGGCCGCGACGCGGTGGCGGTGATCGACGCAGGCTCGACCGCCGCCATCGCCCGCGCGCTGCTGGCCGAGATTCGCGCCCGCACCGAGCTGCCGGTGCGCTGGGCGATCATCACCCACATGCACCCCGATCACGCGCTGGGCGCCAGCGTGTTTCAGGAGGCGGGCGCCACGCTGATCGGCCATGGCAAGCTGGAGCGGGGGCTCGCCGCGCGGGCGGAGACCTATGAAACCGCCCTCGCCCGCCTGATCGGCCCGGCGTTCGAGGGCACGCATGTCGCGCTGCCCGATGAGGGCGTGGCGGCGACGCGCGAGATCGACCTCGGCGCGCGCGTCCTGCTGCTGGAGGCGCACCCGGTGGCGCACACCGACAACGATCTGAGCGTGTTCGATGCGGCGACGGGAAGCTGGTTTCTCGGCGATCTGCTGTTCATGGGGCACGTTCCCGCGCTCGACGGCTCGCTGCGCGGCTGGATCGGGCTGACGCAGACGCTGGCCGGGCGGAGGGTCGCGCGCGTCATCCCCGGTCATGGCCCGGTCGCGGCGCCGTGGCCGGAAGCTGCGGCGCCGATGCGGATCTATCTCGACGCGATCGAGGCCGAGACCCGCGCCGCCATCGCCGCCGGGCGCCCGATGCTGGGCGCGGTGGCGGAGATCGGCGAGAGCCAGCGGCGGCGATGGCTGCTGTTCGACGCCTTCAACCAGCGCACCGCCACGGCGGCGTTTCAGGAGCTTGAGTGGGAATAGGCGCCGCGCGCCGCCGCTGTTGCATCGCATCATCATGAATATTGCGCCGCACCATGACTCACCGGCACGTTTCTCCACCGTTTCGGTGAATTTGTCGCAATATCCTTGCGCGCCGAAGATGAGAATTCCATGAGAATCCCTTGCGCAAACCGCGCGTTGGGCTACTCTCAGCGTCGGGTAAGCTACGATGCGCAATGCACGTTAAAGGCGAGCCCTGGCGGCGTGGGCCGTCGAACAAATCGAAGCCCGTAATCGTGATGATGACCGCGGAACGGGACATGCAAGCAGTTGGCTGAAAGCCTCTGCGCAACGGAGGAACTATGAACCGCATACTCGCAGGCCTGCTGGCCGGCACGTTCCTTGCCGGAACGGCGCTCGCCAATGACAGCGTCAAGACGCTGACCTCCAACCCCAACGGCTGGACACTCCAGACGGGCGACTACGCCAACACGCGCTTTTCGAACCTCGCCCAGATCAACCGCGACAACGTGCGCGATCTTCAGGTCGCGTGGAGTTTCTCGACCGGCGTGCTGCGCGGCCATGAGGGCAGCCCGCTGGTGGTCGGCGACGTGATGTATGTCCACACGCCGTTCCCGAACAAGGTCTATGCGCTCGACCTGAATCAGGAAGGCAAGATCCTGTGGAAGTACGAGCCGAAGCAGGACCCGGACGTGATCCCGGTGATGTGCTGCGACACGGTGAACCGCGGCCCGGCCTACGCCGACGGCAAGCTGTTCCTGCACCAGGCCGACACCACGCTCGTCGCGCTCGACGCCAAGTCCGGCAAGGTGCTCTGGAGCACCGTGAACGGCGACCCGTCGATCGGCGAGACCAACACCGCGACCGTTCTGCCGGTCAAGGACAAGGTGATCGTCGGCATCTCGGGCGGCGAGTTCGGCGTGCAGGGCTCGGTCACCGCCTATGACATGAACACCGGTGAGCGCGTCTGGCGCGCCTATTCGGTGGGGCCGGACGACCAGCTTCTGTTCGACCCGGAAAAGACCACCGAGCACGGCAAGCCGGTCGGCGCCGACAGCTCTCTGAAAAGCTGGGAAGGCGACCAGTGGAAGATCGGCGGCGGCACCACCTGGGGCTGGTATTCCTATGACCCCGAGGCCGATCTGTTCTACTACGGCACCGGCAACCCCTCGACGTGGAACCCGTCCCAGCGACCCGGCGACAACAAGTGGTCGATGACCATCATGGCCCGCAACCCCGACACCGGCGTGGCGAAGTGGGTCTATCAGATGACCCCGCATGACGAGTGGGACTTCGACGGCATCAACGAGATGATCCTCGCGGACATCCCGGTGAACGGCGAGGAGCGCAAGGCGCTGGTGCACTTCGACCGCAACGGCTTCGGCTACACGCTCGACCGCATCACCGGCGAATTGCTGGTGGCGGAAAAGTTCGACCCGGTGGTGAACTGGGCCACCCATGTCGTGATCGATCCCGCCTCGGATCAGCACGGCCGCCCTCAGGTGGTGTCGCAGTACTCCACCGCGCAGAACGGCGAGGACGTAAACTCGACCGGCATCTGTCCGGCGGCGCTTGGCACCAAGGATCAGCAGCCGGCCGCCTTCTCGCCGCGCACCAAGCTGTTCTATGTGCCGACCAACCACGTCTGCATGGACTATGAGCCGTTCCGCGTGAGCTACACCGCCGGCCAGCCCTATGTGGGCGCCACGCTGTCGATGTATCCCGCGCCCAACAGCCACGGCGGCATGGGCAACTTCATCGCCTGGGACGCCGGCAAGGGTGAGATCGTCTGGTCGCTGCCCGAGGAGTTCTCGGTGTGGTCGGGCGCGCTGGCCACGGCGGGCGACGTGGTGTTCTACGGCACGCTTGAGGGCTACCTCAAGGCGGTGGACGCCAACACCGGTGAGCAGCTCTACCGCTTCAAGACGCCGTCGGGCATCATCGGCAACGTGATGACCTACAGCCACAAGGGCAAGCAGTATGTCGCGGTCTATTCCGGCATCGGCGGCTGGGCCGGCATCGGTCTGGCGGCGGGTCTGGTGAATCCCAACGACGGCCTCGGCGCCGTAGGCGGCTACGCCAGCCTCAGCGACTACACGGCGCTGGGCGGCCAGCTCACCGTGTTCACGCTGCCCGGTCGGTGATCCTGACGAACCGGGCGGCGCGCGTCGCCCGGTTCTCAGACTCTGAAGGCGCGGCGCCGTGATGGTGGCCGCGCCTTTTTCTTTCGCCCAGAGTAGCGACACAACAAGAAACGCAGACCAGAGGAAGCCCCATGATCCCGACCTTCGCCCGCGCCTCCGGCGCGGCGCTCGCCGCCGCAGTGACCGCCGCCATCGCCTTCTCCGCGCCCCTCGCCGCGCAGGCCGCAGCCGATGTCGCCGCCGCCAAGGAGACCGACGGCAAGTTCTTCACCGCCGACGACACGCCCACCTTCAACGTGACCGAGGACGGCGCGGTGGACTGGTACACGTTCTCCGGCTTTCGCCGCTATCACTCCGAATGCCACGTCTGCCACGGGCCGGACGGCGAAGGCTCATCCTATGCGCCCGCGCTCAAGGACAGCGCGGTGAACCTCGGCTACTGGGAATTCATCTCGGTGGTCGCCAGCGGCAAGCAGGTTGTGGACGCCGCCGACAATCAGGTGATGCCGTCGTTTGGCGCCAACAACAACGTGATGTGCTATATCGACGACATTTACGCGTATCTGCTGGCGCGCGGCACGGACTCGATCCCGCGCGGCCGCCCCGCCAAGCGCGCCGACAAACCCGCCGCCTTCACGGAAGCCGAGAATGCCTGCATGCAATAGCCGCCTGCGCGCCGTCGCGCTGGCGCTCACCCTCGCGCTTGCCGCGGCAGGCGCGCGGGCCGACACCTCCGACCTCGTGTCCGACAGCGCGTTCCGCGTCTGCGCCGACCCCGCCAACATGCCGTTCTCCAATCAGGCGGGCGAAGGCTTCGAGAACGAGATCGCGGCGCTGCTGGCGGCGAAGCTGAGGCTGCCGGTCGCCTACACCTGGTTTCCACAGGCCACCGGCTTCGTGCGCCGCACGCTGGCCGAGCATCGCTGCGACGTGATCATCGGTTTTGCGCAGGGCCATGAGCTCGTGCTGAACACCAACCACTACTACACGTCCGCCTACAGTCTGGTGACGAGCGCCGACGGGCCGCTCGCCGGGGTTGACTCCTTCAGCGACCCGCTGCTCAAGCAGCACAAGCTTGGCGTGGTCGCAGGCACGCCGCCCGCCGATCATCTGGCGCGCGCGGGGCTGATCGGCGCGGTGCGCGGCTATCCGCTGGTGGTGGACAGCCGCCACGACAACACCGCCGACCGCATGATCGCCGATCTTGAGAGCGGCGCCATCGACGCCGCGTTCATGTGGGGGCCGATCGCGGGGTGGAAAGCCAGGGCCGCCGCCACGCCGCTCACGGTGACGCCGCTGCTGCGCGAGACGCTGCCGCCGAGGCTGTTCTACCGCGTCACGCTGGGGGTGCGCTTCGGCGAGGACACCTGGAAGCGAAAACTGAACTCCCTGCTGCGGCGCCACAAGGCCGAGATCGACGCGATCCTCGCCAGGTATGGCGTGCCGCTGATCGACGATTTCGGCCATACGGCGGTCGCCGCGCCATGATCGCACGGCTGGCGGTGGCGCTGTCCGCCGCGCTCACGCTCTGCGCTGCGGCGGCGCTGGCGCAGGCGCCCGAGCCGGACGGCTATCGCATGGAGGATTTTCGCGCGCCGGTGCCCGCGACCCTGACCGGCGCGACGGTGGCGGACACCGAGGCCGCCGAGGCCCTGTGGCGCAGCGGCGGCGCGGCGTTTATCGACGTGCTGCCGCGCGCGGAGAAGCCTGCGAACCTGCCCAAAGGCACGATCTGGCGCGACAAGCCGCACGACAGCATCCCTGGCGCGATCTGGCTGCCCAACGTCGGCTACGGCGCGCTGGCGGCTGTGACCGACGCCTATTTCCGCGCGGGGCTGGACGCCGCGACCGGCGGCGACCGCGCGCGTCCGGTGCTGTTCTTCTGCCTGCGCGACTGCTGGATGTCGTGGAACGCCGCGCGGCGCGCGGCGCTGGAATACGGTTATGAGAGGGTGCTGTGGTATCCCGACGGCGTGGACGGCTGGACCGAGTGGATGCTGCCGGTCGAACGGGCGACGCCGCGATAACCCGTCATTGCGCCGCCATCGCCGCCTCGATCATCCGCGCCACGGCGAACAGGCGCTTCTCCAGGATCACCGGGCTTTCGCAGACATACATCACTGAGCGCCGCCGCTCGTCATAGATGCGGATGTCCCAGGTCACCGCGTCGCGCTGGGCGTCGATACGGTCGAGCGCATCGAAGTCGTCGGGCTTCGCCGCCGCCTCCGCCGCCGCCAGCGCCGCCTGATCGGCGTCGATCTTTTCCGACAGCGCCCGCTGCTTGAGCGCGAAGCGCACGATGCCGTCCACCAGGCGGGTGCGCTCCGCGTCGATCAGCGCGAAAACGCCGGAGAACAGCGTCGGCAGCCTGGCGCGCTCCAGCGCCGCGACCAGCGCCGCCGCGTCCTCCATGCTGGTGCGCCGCGCCGCGATCAGCGCCGCCGCGTCGGCGATTTCGGGGTCGTCGCGCCAGGCGGAAAGATCCTCGGGCGCCGGCCCGGTCCACATCTGGCCGATCGACAGCCGATCGACCTTGCGTTGCTGGCAGGGCCAGTCGGGATCGTCGAACGCCAGCGCGGGCGCCGCGCCCGCCAGCGCCAGCAGCGCCGCGCCCGCAAGCCGCCGCATCGCCCAGCCGTATCGCATCGCCCTCACCCCTTCCGCCGCATCACGCCGCGCCCGGGATCATAGGCCCAGACCGCCGCGCCAAGAAAAACCACCGTCATGCCGATCACCACCGCCAGCGACACTGGCTCTAGCTGAAGATAAAGCGCGTGGCGGATCAGCTCCACGCAATAGGTGAACGGGTTCAGCGACGCGATGTCATAGAGCAGCGGGCTGCCCTCGCGCACCCGCCAGAGCGGATAGAGCGCCGAGGAGGCGAAGAACATCGGGAAGATGACGAAATTCATCACGCCCGCGAAATTCTCAAGCTGTTTTATCACCGAACTCAGCAGCAGCCCGATCGCGCCCAGCATCATCCCCGACAGCATCAGCGCGGGCGCCACCGCCACAAGGCCCCACAGCGGCGGCTCCACGCCGTAAACCCAGGCGATCAGCAGGAAGGCATAGACCTGCGCCATGCCCACCGCCACCGAGGCCATCAGCTTGGCGCCCAGCAGGAACCAGCGCGGATAGGGGCTGACCAGCAGCGTGCGCATCGTGCCCGACTCGCGGTCATAGACCATGCTCAGCGACGACTGCATCCCCTGAAACAGCAGGATCATCGCGGCGAGACCGGGCGTCACATAGACCTCATAGAGCACATAGGTCTGATACGGCGGCGTGATCGAGAGGCCCAGCACCGCGCGAAACCCGGCGGCGAAGATGAACAGCCACACCAGCGGGCGCACCAGCGCCGCCAGAAACCGCTCCTTCTGTTGGGCGAAGCGCAGCGCCTCGCGCCAGATCACCCCCCAGGCGCAGGTGCGCCAACCGGTCCAGTCGGTCATGCCGCCTCGCGCGTCAGGGCAAGGAACGCCTCGGTCAGCCCCGCCGCGCCCGCGATGGCGCGGGCCACGCCCTGCGCGCATACCCTGCCCTTGTGCAGCACCACCACCGCGTCCTCGGGGCTTACTTCGTCGATCAGGTGCGTCGCCCACAGCACGCCTACCCCCTGCCCCGCCGCCAGCGCGTGCACGTCCGCGACGATCTCGGCGCGCGACAGAACGTCGAGGCCCGCCGTCGCCTCGTCGCACAACAGCAGGCGCGGGCGGTGCAGCAGGGCGCGGGCGATCTCGACGCGGCGCGCCTGCCCGCCCGACAGTTTCGACACCCGCGCATCCATCCGGTCGCCCATCCGCACCCCCTCCAGCGCCGCCGCGCCGCGCGCCAGCGCCTCGCGCCGCGGCAGGCCGTGCAGGGCGCCGTGATAGACGATGTTCTGCGCCACGGTCAGCGAGGGGTCGAGCGCGCGGCTCTGGAACACGACGCCAAGGCTGCGCAACGCCGCCGTGGGCGCGGCGCGCACGTCATGGCCGCAGACCGCGATGCGCCCGCTTTGCGTGTCGTAGAGCCGGGTGATCAGGTTGAACAGCGTGCTCTTGCCGGCGCCATTGACGCCCAGCAGCGCGACGAAAGTTCCTTTCGCGACGCTGAGCGACACGTCGCTCAGCGCCTTGTTGGTCCCGAAGGCGTGGCTCACGCCCGCGACGGTCAGCGCGTCATCCATCAGCGGATGGTTATCTCAACCCTCTGGGTGTCGCCAGTGGTGCCGGGAATTTGCAGCGCATACTTGCCCGGCTTGATGGCGATGAACGACATGGTGATCGTGCCCTCGTCGTCGAACTCGAAGCTGTCCAGCCCCAGTGGGCGCACTTCGATCTCGTTGATGACGACCTCGTTGACCCAGATCGCGCGGAAGAAATCCGGCCCGTTCAGCCCCAGTTCGGCGCTGCCGTCGGCGACGATGTCGATCTGGTAGTAGCCGCCCGAGAACAGCTCGATCGGCGCCTCGGCCAGCGGCTTGCCCGAGGCGAGCGTCAGCGGCGGCAGCGTGGTGCGGTTGCGCCGGTCCATCAGGCCGGAGAACCCCACGGTGATCGTGCGATCCTGCGCCGACGCCTCGGAGGGCGCGAAAGCGGCGGGGGTGGCGAGCGTGGCGACAGCCAGAGCGGCCATGGTGCGTTTCATCATTGGTCTCTCTCCTCGGATAAAAAAAGGTCAGTTCGGCGAGACGGTCACGCCCCAGGGCTGCTCACCCACGGGGATGGACTTCACGACCTTCAGCGCCTCGACGTCGATCACCGACACGTCGTTGGAGTTGCCGTTGGTGGTGAACAGCAGTTTCTCATCGGGGGTGAAGGCCATCTGCCAGACGCGCTGACCGACCAGCAGGTAATCGGTCACCTCCAGCGACGCGCCGTCGATCACCGCGACGCGGTTGGCGGGGCCAAGCGCCACGAAGATCTTCGCGCCGTCCGAGGTGGCGCGCACCCCCACCGGCTGGAGCGCCTCGGGCACGATGCCGGGCACGGCGAAGCCCACCGTCTTGATGATCTCGCCATTGCTGGGGTCGATCACGCTGACCGTGCCGCCTATCTCGGCGGAGACAAACAGGCGGGTTCCGTCCGCGCTGAACTCGGCGATGCGCGGGCGGCTGTCCACCAGCGTGTTCTGCACGATCTCGAAGGTCTCGGTGTCGATGAAATGCGCCATGTTGGTGGTCTCGGAAGTGTTGACCACGATCTTGCCGTCGGGGCTCACGCCCATGCCCTCCGGCTCGATGCCCACCGGCACCTCCGCCAGCACGCGCCGCGCCACCACATCGACCACGGTCACGATGTTGTCGTCCTCGTTGGCGAGATACAGCGGGTTGCCGGAGGGGTGCAGCACAAGCTGCTCCGGGTTCGGCCCCGAGGGCAGCGAGTGGCGCAGGCTCATGTCGGCGGTGTCATAGACCTCCACCGCGTCGCTGTCCGACGCGCAGACATACAGCGACGCGCCGTCGGGGCTGATGGTGATGCCGCGCGGGCGCTGGCCGGTGCGCACGGTGTCGATCACCTCCAGCGTCGTGCTGTCGATCCGCGTGAGGGTGTTGCCCTTCTCGTTGGTGACATACACGGTGTAGGCCTGCGCCGATCCGCCCATCACAAGGGCGGCGACGCTGCAGAGCAGAAGTCGTTTCATGGCTTTCTCTCCGGTCAGAAGCGGCAGGTGCTCTCGGGCTGGTCAAAGCCCAGCGTGTCGAGTCGGGTGGTCTGGTGCAGGAACTCCTCCTGCGGCGAGACCGAGACGACCAGCTTGCCGTCCGCAAGCAAGATCGCCTGGCGCAGCTGGTTGTTCCACGGGCGAAAGCTGAGCGGCTGGCCCTTGAAGGCGCCGACGCCGAACTCCGGCGACAGCATGTAGGCGCGCAAGGCGGCGACATCGGCGGTGTTGGCGCGCGTCACCGCCTCGCCGACGCTGCGCAGCGCGGTCCAGACGTTATAATCCAGATCGGTCATGCGCCGGCCTGCGGCCTTCTCGAAGCGGCGCTGCATCTGCGTCGCGCCCCAGCTTTCGTGCGCCGGGTGCCAGACCCGCGCCTCAAGCCCGCTGTCGCCCGCCACCGGGCGCGCGTCCCAGGCGCGATAGGGGATATAGACGCCGAAAACCTGGCTCTCGTCCGCCGTGATCACCACGTCATGGTCGGGCAGGCGTTGCATGAACACCGGAATCTGACGCTGCACCAGCACATGGCCGCTGTCGGAGCGGCGCGCGCCGCCGGTGTCCGCGAACTCGCGGGTCTCGACGATGCGGGCGCCGAACTTTTTCGCGGCGCGGGCGAAGGCCTCGCCCTTCAGCCGGTCGCCGGGGTGCGAGCCGTGGACCAGCGCCCAGGCGGTCCACTGTTTCCACACCAGATATTGCGCCAGCCCGTCGGCCAGCATCGCCCGGCTGGGCGCGATATGCAGCACGTTGGCGCGGCACGCCTCGTTGCGCAGCGCGTCGTCCGGCGCGGCGGCGTTCAGCAGCACCACGTCGCGGCCCTTTGCGTGATCGGCCAGCGCCAGCAGATCCTCCGCCTGCGCCATCACCACCACAAAGCCCGCGCCCTGCGCGATCAGGTCATCGAGCGCCGCCAGCGCGCCGTCGGGCGCCGCCGTCGCCTCAAGCGTCTGATAGCTCTGCTTGAGAAAGCGCCCGGTTGTCACGTTGTCGGCTGTCGCGACCCGCCCGCCGAGAAAGCCCTCGTCGCCCGAGGGCAGGTCGAGCCGCGAAATCGGCAGCGGCGCCTCGCGCTCCACCCTGAGCACGGCGGCCGTGATCGCGACCTCCGCCTGCGCGATCAACGGCGCAAGGCAAAGGCCGACGGCAAGCGCCAAACGTCGCATGAACCCTCCCTTAGGTGTCGGTTTGTTGTTGCCCTCAGACACACAGCGCGCGGCGCCCGGGTCAATGCGCTTGTGCGCCGACCTTCAGAAACTGAGAGCCGCCGCCCTGCGCGCGCGCGTCGTATTGACCGGGGGGCGGCGCGGGATAGGCTCAGGCCCCATGAACAAAGCCCTCATGATCGCGGCGCTGGCGCTCAGCGCCTTCGCCACCGCCGCAGCGGCGCAGCAAGCCCCGCGCGCCGCGTTTCTCGGCATCCATTTCCTCGACACCAGCCTTGGCGAACGCACCACGGCGGAGGCCGAGCGGGTAAAGCGCGCCGAGGTCCTGCTGGTCGAAAAGCTGACCGAGGCCGGGCGCTTCGCCTTCGTGGACGCCGCGCCGGTCGCCGCCGAGGTCGCGCGCTACGACAACATCGCCCATTGCAACGGCTGCGACAGCGATTTCGCCCGCGCGCTGGGCGCCGATGTCGCGATCACCGGCGAGATCCAGAAGACCTCGAACCTGATCCTGAGCATGTCGATCTTCGTGCGCGACGCCGAGAGCGGCGCGCTGGTGGGCGGCGGCTCGGCGGACATGCGCGGCAACACCGACGAAAGCTGGTCGCGCGCGGTCAGCTACATCGTGCGCAACCGGATGCTGACGCAGTGATCTTTCGCCTCGCCTGCGCCTGTCTGCTGCTTGCCGTCGCGACGCTGGCGCGGGCGCAGGAGACGCCGGTGTTGCGCGTCGCGGTGCTGAAGTTCGGCACCGTCAACTGGCTGACCGACGTGATCCAGACGCGCAAGCTCGACGCGGCCGAGGGGTTCAGGCTGGAGACGGTGGAACTCGCCGGGCGCGACGCGACCTCGGTGGCGTTTCAGGCGGGCGACGCGGATCTGATTGTCGCCGACTGGATCTGGGTGATGAACCAGCGCCAGCGCGGCGCCGACATGCGGTTCTTTCCCTATTCGCGGGCGCTGGGCGCGCTGATGGTGATGCCCGGCGGCGGCGTGAAGGCCTTGTGCGACCTGCGCGGCAAGACAGTCGGCGTGGTCGGCGGCGACCTCGACAAAAGCTGGATCGTCTATCAGGCGCTGGCGCAGCGCGACTGCGGCTTTTCCCTGCGCGACGAGGCCGACGCGGTGTTCGGCGCCCCGCCGCTGATGTCGCGCCAGCTTGTCACCGGCGCGGTGGCGGCGGTCTCGACCTTCTGGCACTTTGCGGCGCGGCTTGAGGCGGAGGGCGCGGAGAAACTGCTGGGCGCGGACGCGGCGATCGCCGCGCTCGGCGTCGCGCCCGCGCCGCCGCTGGTGGGCTTTGTCTGGGACGCGCGGCGAACCGACCCCGCGACCGTGGCGGCGATGGGCCGCGCGGTGCGGGCGGCGGGCGCGCTGATGGCGGCCGATGAAGCCGAGTGGCTGCGGCTGCGCCCGCTGATGCAGGCCGAGGACGACGCCGCGTTCGCCGCGCTGCGCGACGCCTATCAGGCGGGCGTGGTGACTGCCCCCTGGAGCGCGGCGGACACCGAAGCGGCGCGCGCGCAGCACGCCACGCTGATCGCGGCGGGCGGCGAGGGTTTCGGGCGCATCGCGGGCGCCTTCGACGCGGGCGCCTTCGCGGAGTGAGCCGGTGACGCGCGCCCGCCTGCGCGGCGCGCCGTGGCCGCTTCTGTCGCTCGCCGGGCTGGTCGGCGTCTGGGCGCTGGCCGCCGCCTGGGCCGCCTCGCCGGTGCTGCCGGGGCCGCTCGACGTGCTGGCGGCGGCGCGGCGCGAAGTGGCGGCGGGATATTTCTTTCATCTGGGCGCGACGCTGGCGCGGGTGGCGGCCGCCTTCGCGCTGTCCATGAGCATCGGCGCCGCGATCGGCGTGGCGCTGGGCATGAGCCGCGCGGCGGACCGCGCCTTTGGCGGCTGGCTGACGCTGTTTCTCAACCTGCCCGCGCTGGTGACGATCATCCTGTGCTATGTCTGGTTCGGGCTGACCGAGACGGCGGCGATCACCGCCGTCGCGCTCAACAAGATCCCCAACGTCGCCGCCACCTTGCGCGAAGGCGCCCGCGCGCTGTCGCGCGATCTGGCGGAGATGGCGGCGGTCTATCGCCTGCCGTGGCGGGCGCGGCTGGTCCACGTCGCAGCGCCGCAGCTTGCGCCCTATCTCGCCGTCGCCGCGCGCAACGGGCTGGCGCTGGTGTGGAAGATCGTGCTGGTGGTGGAACTGCTGGGCCGCCCCAACGGCGTCGGCTTTCAGTTGTCGCTGCATTTCCAGCTTTTCGACGTGGCGGCGATCCTGGCCTATGCGCTGGGCTTCGTGCTGGTGGTGCAGATCGTCGAATGGACGGTGCTGCAACCGTGGGAGCGTCGCGCGGCGCGCTGGCGGCGATGAGCGGGCCGCCGGAGAAGACAGCAGGGGTGGACACGCTGCGGGTGGACGTGCGCGCCAAACGCTTCGGGGCGGCGCAGGTGCTGGGCCGCGTCGCGTTCACGCTGGCGGCTGGCGAGACGGCGGCGCTGCTCGGCCCCTCCGGCGTCGGCAAATCGACGCTGCT